>NZ_JAOWCH010000069.1:88035-148815 GCF_030337065.1 Citrobacter sp. Cb004
TGATAACGATGCGCGACAGGCTGGAGGATAGATCAGCTTTGCTGAAACAGGGACATCTTTGTGGAATCCATTACGCAAAACGAAGAAAGTCGCGTGCGGTAGCAGGGTGGTTTAAGAACGTTTTAAAAATCGCGTCATGCGGCGTAGCAGTCGTGTCAGTATTCATGGCGATCCGTCACCTGAGAAACAAGATGACGAGACTCTACTTCCCTGGTCGCCAGTAATCATCCACGAGTTGATAACGATGCGCGACAGGCTGGAGGATAGATCAGCTTTGCTGAAACAGGGACATCTTTGTGGAATCCATTACGCAAAAAGCCGGATATCAGCATAAACGCTTTATCCGGCCAGGACGTTTGCAGTCATTTTTAGACCGGAAGCGTAGCACCATCCGGCATCGAACTAGCGCAAAGCCCACCACTCGCGCAGGCAGGCTTTACCTTCCGGACAACTCTTGCAGCTTCCGGAAAGACACCCGTCGGCATCTTCCTGAATCCGCACCGCTTTGCCCATCTTTTCTAACTGATTCAGCATGGCGTCAATCATGGGCTGCGGGGTGTGCAGCGTGTGGCTAATCTGAGTTGCCTCCATGCGTCCCCGCAAAGCCAATAAATCACGAACCTGAATAAGCGATGCCATTGTCGATAACCTTAGTGGCAGTCGCCAGTGGTGCTGGAACAGCAGGAGCTTGCCGTCCTGTTGGTCGCCAGCAGTGCGAGATCCACGCGACTGCGAGCTCGACGCAGCAGGCCCAGCAACACAATGTTAAACAGGATGACAGCTAAAATGCACACCAGGCTGTAGGTCGGGTGCTCTTTGTAGCTGACCGCCTGATAAAACAGCGTCGACAGAGAGTAGGCGATGTTCAGGCCCCACAGAATCGAGAAGCTCATCCAGCCACGGCTGGATTCACGTGCAATAGCGCCCATTACCGAAATACACGGCACATACAGCAGCACGAAAATCAGGTAGCTGTAAGCGGCGGCAGCGCTGCCAAATTTTTCGCCCATCACGCCCATTGCACCCGTAGCCATTTCACCGTCGCCCTTGCTGGCTTCAATAGGGTTAGCCAGTACGCTCAGGCTGAAGGTGTCTTTCAGGCTTTGCCAGGTCTCATCTACCGCGCCGAGCAGCTCGTCACCGAGGTGGAAATCTGCCGGGTTGAACTCTTCTTCCTGAATGTTTTCTGCGGTATAGAGCGTGTTCAGCGTACCGACAACCACTTCTTTCGCCATCGCGCCGGTGAACAGACCTACGGTTGCCTGCCAGTTATCTTCGTGAACGCCAATCGGCTTGAAGACCGGCGTGATTACGCGGCTGACGGAAGCCAGAGCAGAGTCGTTGATGTTGTCGACGATTTTTCCGCTCAGCGAGAAACTGTTAAACGCGCTGAGGAAAATGCTGACGATGATGATGACTTTACCCGCACGCAGAACGAAGCCTTTCAGGCGTTGCCAGGTCTGAATAATCAGACTCTTAATGTGCGGCACGTGGTACACCGGCAGCTCCATCACGAACGGCGTTGCTTCGCCACGCATGATGGTGTGTTTGAGCATCAGACCGGTCAATACCGCCATAACGATACCCAGTACGTACAGTGAGAAGACCGCCAGCGCACCGTTCTGACCAAAGAACGCTGCGGCAAAGACGGCGAAAATCGCCAGGCGAGCGCCACAAGACATAAACGGCGCCATCATGATAGTCATCAGACGTTCACGCGGGGCGTCCAGCGTACGTGCGCCCATCACTGACGGTACGTTACAGCCAAAGCCGACGATCAGCGGGACAAACGATTTGCCCGGCAGTCCCAGCGCCTGCATCAGACGGTCCATTACAAACGCGGCGCGCGCCATGTAACCTGAGTCTTCAAGGAAGGAGAGGAACAGGTACATCATGCCGATTTGCGGTACCAGTGGCAGCACGGTGTTAATCCCGCCGCCAAGACCTTGCGCCAAAAAGATAGTGAGCCAGTCCGGGAAGTGCAGCGTGTAGCCAATCCACTGAATACCATGGATAAAGAGCGCTACGGAGCCGACGTCAAACAACGGTTGCAGCGCGCCGCCAATGTTGATGGCGAGCAGGAACATCAGGTACATCACGAACAGGAAAATCGGCAGCCCGAGGAAGCGGTTGAGGACGATTTTATCTACTGCGGTGGTGAAGCGGCTCGGCTCTGCCGTCAGGGTGTTGCTGACGGTATCGCAGATAGCGGCAATGCACTGATAGCGCGCATCGGCGATATGCAGTGCCGGATCGTCCATTGTCTCGCTCAGACGTGCAATGGCGGCATCAAGGTTTTGCGCGGCATCACCCGCGTAGGCCCGACTGTAGATATCGCCTTCCAGCATCTGCAGGCCCAGCCAGCGGCGCTGTTTTAACGGCATATCTTTGGCCATCGCATCGGCGAGGGAATCCGCTTCCTGCAGCAGCGGCTGGGCATAATGAACCAGCTCGACGGTGTCGTTTTCTTTGTAGCGATCGATCGCCAGCTTCAGCGCTTCAATGCCGCGGGCGCGGGTGGATACCAGCGGAACCACCGGGCAGCCAAGGCGAGCGGAGAGGGCATCGATATCGATACGGATTTGCTGCTTCTCGGCAATATCCAGCATATTCAACGCGACGATGCAGGGGATGCCCAGCTCAAGCAGTTGCAACGTCAGGTAGAGGTTGCGTTCAAGGTTTGAAGCATCGACCACGTTGATCAAGAGATCCGCGTCGCCGCTTAAAATATAGTGACAGGCGATCTGCTCATCGAGAGAGGTCTGGGATGAGATTGTCGTCAGAGAATAGGTGCCGGGTAAATCAACCAGCGTGACCTGGTGGTCCGTCGTTGCGAAATGACCTTCTTTACGCTCAACGGTAACGCCAGCCCAGTTGCCTACACGCTGGCGTGCGCCGGTAAGCTGGTTGAATAAAGTAGTCTTGCCGGAATTAGGATTGCCAATTAAACCAATGGTTAGTTTTTTCATTTTTATAGACTCACTGTATTAACAGGAAACCGCTTCCACTTCTAATAACGCCAGATCTTTCTTACGCAATACCAGACTTACGCGACGCGTTTCGATATGGATAGGATCGCCGAGTGGGGCGACGCGCACCACGTTGAAAGAGGAGCCGGGTAGCATGCCAAGTGACAACAGTTTCTGACGATAAGCCGGGCTGATTTCACGGGCAAAACCGGTAATTTTCCACGCACTGTCAGGAGTGAATTGCATAGGGACCTACTTATATCTCGCTAACTGGATGATTACCTCATGGGGCGGCAAGGCGGCATGAGGCCAGATGATTAGCCAACGTAAGGAAAGAGTAAATAATCAACAGATCAATGATAATGAGAATGGTTTCTATCATCAATAGAATAAATGTGACGGAATGTACAATTGGATAATAATTTGCGCCAATTTTGATATTCCTCAATATTTATTCTGGTTGGGAACGAATGATTCGCGGAAATAATTAGTGAGGATCTTAATGTTTAATTAAGGTTTCATCTGTTAATGAAGTGATAAATATATGGCGGTGGAAAGCGGGAAATAGACTAAATATGCCGGATGGCGACGCTCACGCGTGTTATCCGGCTTACAAATTAATTGCGACAAGTCAGCCGGATAAGGAGGTTACACCCCCATCCGGCACAAAAGTCACACTAGCGTTTTTTACCCATTGCCGCCGCCAGCGCATCCATCATGGCGCTGTTACCCGCAGGCTGTGCGTCACGACCACGAGGTTTCGCGGCTTTTGGCGCCGGGCGATTGCTTTGAGTACGATCGTTATTCCCGCCGCCGCGACGCGCATTGGTTTCACCCGGCTGCTCGTCCAGACGCATGGTCAGTGCGATACGCTTACGTTGCAGGTCAACTTCCAGCACTTTCACCTTCACAATGTCGCCCGCTTTCACCACAGTGTGTGGATCTTCGACGAACTTATTCGACAATGAAGAGATATGCACCAGACCATCCTGATGAACGCCAATATCAACAAACGCGCCGAAGTTCGTGACGTTAGTGACTGCCCCTTCCAGAATCATTCCCGGCAGCAGATCGTTCATGGTTTCTACGCCATCAGCAAACTGCGCGGTTTTAAATTCAGGACGCGGGTCGCGGCCCGGTTTTTCCAGCTCTTTGATGATGTCGGTGACGGTCGGCACCCCGAAGCGTTCGTCGGTAAAATCGGCTGCTTTCAGATTGCGTAGTTCGTTGCTGTTGCCCATCAGGTCACGCAGCGATTGCTCGGTTGCGGCCAGAATGCGTTCCACAATCGGATAAGCTTCCGGGTGAACGGTAGAAGCATCCAGTGGGTTATCGCCATGGTTGATACGCAGGAAGCCCGCGCACTGTTCAAAGGCTTTTGGCCCCAGGCGGCTAACTTTTAGCAGTTGCTGACGGTTCTGAAACTGACCGTTCTCATCGCGCCAGGCGACGATGTTTTGCGCCATCATGCGCGTCAGGCCAGCAACGCGGGTCAGCAGCGGCACGGAGGCGGTATTCAGATCGACGCCGACGGCGTTCACGCAGTCTTCCACCACTGCATCCAGCTTGCGCGCCAGTTGCGTCTGGCTAACATCGTGCTGATACTGGCCCACGCCGATAGATTTCGGATCGATTTTCACCAGCTCCGCCAACGGATCCTGCAAACGACGGGCGATAGACACCGCGCCACGCAGTGAAACGTCGAGATCCGGGAACTCCAGCGCCGCCAGCTCGGAAGCAGAGTAAACCGATGCCCCGGCTTCGCTGACGATCACTTTCTGCGCGGTCACTTTCGGGAATTGTTTCTGCACGTCGAGGAAGAAACGCTCGGTTTCGCGCGACGCCGTACCGTTACCAATCGCGACCAGCTCAACGTTGTATTTTTCACACAACGCCGCCACGGCAACGGCGGCTTTGGCTGCCTGGCCGGTATGCGGATAAATAGTGTCGGTCGCGACCAGCTTGCCGGTACCGTCAACCACCGCCACTTTTACACCGGTACGCAGACCCGGATCGAGACCCATTGTGGCGCGCAGCCCGGCCGGGGCGGCCATCAG
Source organism: Citrobacter sp. Cb004 (assembly GCF_030337065.1). Lineage (NCBI taxonomy): Bacteria > Pseudomonadati > Pseudomonadota > Gammaproteobacteria > Enterobacterales > Enterobacteriaceae > Citrobacter > Citrobacter sp. Cb004. Next base: position 93,062 of record NZ_JAOWCH010000069.1, read on the forward strand.
CAGGTCATGCAGGTTACGGGCAAAGACGTTGATCGCTTCATCTTCCGCACGTTCACGCACGGTACCCATCAGCTCAGTTTCAAGGTGCATCAGCACTTTGATGCGCCACGTCCAGCTAACAACGCCTTTACGCCAGCTGTCAGCGGGGGCGTTGTTCAGGCGCAGTCCCAGGTGATCCTGGATAATCTGCTCGCCGTGGCTCTCTTTTGGCGGCTCATCGAATTGCGGATCGGCATTTAGTGAAAGCTGCAACACGCCTTCGTTACGACCACGGAACATGGCCAGCGCACGGTGGGATGGAACGGTAGAAATAGGTTCGTGGTGATCGAAGTAGTCGCGGAACTTAGCGCCTTCCTCTTCTTTACCATTAACCACGGCGGCAACCAGATGGGCGTTTTTCCACAAATAATCACGCACTTTTGCCAGCAGCGCAGCGTCTTCGGCGAAGCGCTCCATCAGAATGTAGCGTGCGCCATCGAGGGCGGCTTTGGTATCGGCCACGCCGTTTTCAGCGTTGAGATATTTTGCGGCTTCGGTTTCCGGGTCATGGGACGGTTCGTTCCACAGCAGATCTGCCAGCGGCTCCAGTCCGGCCTCAATGGCTATCTGCCCACGGGTGCGGCGCTTAGGTTTGTACGGCAGATAGAGATCTTCGAGTTCGGTCTTACTTAACGTGCCGTTGATCGCGTTCGCCAAATCGTCGGTCAGTTTGCCTTGCTCGCCGATAGATTTCAGGATTGCCTGACGGCGGTCTTCCAGTTCACGCAGATATCCCAGACGGGTCTCCAGATTACGCAGTTGCGTATCGTCCAGACCGCCGGTGATTTCCTTACGATAACGTGCGATAAACGGCACGGTGTTCCCTTCGTCAAGCAGGCGAACGGCAGCTTCTACCTGTTCAGCACGAGCCTGAATTTCACCTGCGATAATGCGGCAGAAAGAATCATTCATCATGGATAGCTTCGTCTATAGGATAAAAAATCAGGGGATAGTTATACGGATTGACTGGCAAAAATGCCAGTCATCTACCGGGGCTTCGGATTGTTCCGGTCTCACTTAACGTATTCAATTTCGTTCACGTACCAGCTGGCTTCACCACCAGGGGTGTTGACTATCGCGAGATCGCCGACCTCTTTTTTCAGCAGCGCCCGCGCCATCGGTGAGTCGATAGAAATGTAATCTTTACGACCGAAGATCTCATCGTAGCCGACAATACGGAATTTACGGATGTCGCCATCGTCATTTTCAACCTCGACCCACGCGCCAAAGAAGACTTTGCCCTCTTGCTGCGGGGAGTAATCGACGATTTTCAAATTCTCCATGCACTTGGTCAAATAACGGACACGGCGGTCGATCTCACGCAGACGCTTTTTATTATACTGGTAGTCGGCATTTTCGCTGCGGTCACCCAGACTTGCGGCCCAGGTAACCTTTTTGGTGACTTCCGGGCGCTCTTCACGCCAGAGGTAATTCAGCTCTTGTTTGAGTTTTTCATACCCTTCGCGGGTTATCAGGGGCGTTTTCATCTTATTGTTTTACCTTCGACTCTGTGATGATGCGCACAATTAGTATTACGCGAGCATATCAACAGAATAAATAATGTATTGCGAGAAACATTGTATACTTAAGCTGCTGTTTAATATGCTTTGTAACAATTTAGCCTGGAATTCATACCAGAATTCGCTGGTGACTCACGTTAGCTTTCTTAAGAATATACACTTAATTGTTGCGAACCTTTGGGAGTAATAACAATGCAAGAGAACTATAAGATTCTGGTGGTCGATGACGACATGCGCTTGCGTGCGCTTCTGGAGCGTTATCTGACCGAGCAGGGCTTCCAGGTTCGAAGCGTCGCTAACGCTGAGCAGATGGATCGTCTGCTGACCCGTGAGTCCTTTCACCTGATGGTGCTGGATTTAATGCTGCCGGGAGAAGATGGCCTGTCTATTTGCCGTCGCCTGCGCAGTCAAAGCAACCCGATGCCGATCATTATGGTCACGGCGAAGGGTGAAGAAGTCGATCGTATCGTTGGGCTGGAAATCGGCGCTGACGATTACATTCCGAAACCGTTTAACCCGCGAGAACTGCTGGCCCGTATTCGCGCTGTACTGCGTCGTCAAGCGAACGAACTGCCGGGCGCGCCTTCTCAGGAAGAAGCGGTCATTGCTTTTGGTAAGTTTAAACTGAACCTCGGTACGCGTGAAATGTTCCGTGAAGATGAGCCAATGCCGCTCACCAGTGGGGAATTTGCGGTACTGAAAGCGCTGGTAAGCCACCCGCGCGAGCCGCTGTCCCGCGACAAGCTGATGAACCTGGCTCGTGGGCGTGAATATTCGGCGATGGAGCGTTCTATCGACGTCCAGATTTCTCGTCTGCGCCGTATGGTGGAAGAGGACCCGGCGCATCCGCGCTACATTCAGACCGTGTGGGGTCTCGGCTACGTCTTTGTTCCGGACGGTTCTAAAGCATGAGGCGAATGCGCTTCTCGCCACGAAGTTCGTTTGCCCGCACGTTATTGCTCATCGTCACCTTGCTGTTTGCCAGCCTGGTGACGACTTACCTGGTAGTGCTGAACTTCGCGATACTGCCGAGCCTCCAGCAGTTTAATAAGGTCCTGGCCTACGAAGTTCGTATGCTGATGACCGATAAACTGCAGCTGGAGGACGGTACGCAACTGGTGGTGCCGCCCGCATTCCGCCGGGAAATTTATCGTGAGCTGGGTATTTCCCTCTATTCCAACGAGGCCGCTGAAGAAGCTGGACTGCGTTGGGCGCAACACTATGAATTCTTAAGCCATCAGATGGCGCAGCAGCTGGGCGGTCCGACGGAAGTCCGCGTTGAGGTGAACAAAAGCTCGCCGGTCGTATGGCTGAAAACCTGGCTGTCGCCCAATATCTGGGTACGCGTGCCGCTGACGGAGATCCATCAGGGCGATTTCTCACCGCTGTTCCGCTACACGCTGGCGATTATGCTGTTGGCTATCGGTGGCGCGTGGCTGTTTATCCGTATCCAGAACCGACCGCTGGTGGATCTTGAACATGCGGCGCTGCAGGTGGGGAAAGGTATCATTCCGCCGCCGCTGCGTGAGTATGGCGCTTCAGAGGTGCGCTCCGTTACCCGAGCCTTTAACCATATGGCCGCGGGTGTGAAGCAACTGGCCGATGACCGTACGCTGTTAATGGCGGGCGTGAGCCACGATTTACGTACTCCGCTGACGCGTATTCGTCTGGCGACCGAAATGATGGGCGAAGAGGATGGTTATCTCGCGGAGTCCATCAATAAGGACATCGAAGAGTGTAATGCCATTATCGAGCAGTTCATCGATTATCTGCGTACCGGTCAGGAGATGCCGATGGAGATGGCGGATCTGAACTCGGTATTAGGCGAAGTGGTCGCAGCGGAAAGCGGCTATGAACGTGAAATCGAAACTGCGCTGCTGCCGGGCAGCATTCAGGTGAAAATGCACCCGCTGTCGATCAAGCGTGCGGTTGCCAATATGGTGGTTAACGCCGCCCGTTACGGCAACGGCTGGATTAAGGTCAGCAGCGGTACGGAGACGCATCGCGCCTGGTTCCAGGTAGAAGATGATGGTCCGGGCATCAAGCCGGAGCAGCGTAAACACCTGTTCCAGCCGTTTGTCCGCGGCGACAGCGCGCGTAGTACCAGCGGCACGGGCCTGGGTCTGGCGATTGTGCAGCGTATTATCGATAACCATAACGGTATGCTGGAAATTGGCACCAGTGAACGAGGAGGGTTGTCGATCCGCGCCTGGCTTCCGGTTCCCTTCACTCGCGCGCAGGGCACCACGAAAGACGCATAAGAAAGGGAGGCGAAATGCCTCCCTTTTTGTTGCTGTAGGCCGGATAAGGCGAAACCGCCATCCGGCACTCTTCGTTACAGCTTCGGTCCGGCGCTAACCAGCGCTTCACCCGCAGGGGTATCGGTGTATTTCTCGAAGTTCTCGATAAACAGTTTCGCCAGTGCGTTGGCTTTTTCCTGCCACTGCTCCGGAGAAGCATAGGTATTACGCGGATCGAGAATGCGAGTATCCACGCCCGGCAGCTCGGTTGGGATAGCCAGGTCAAACATCGGCAGACGGAACGTTTCTGCGTCATCCAGCGAACCGTTCAGGATAGCGTCGATAATCGCGCGGGTATCTTTGATAGAGATACGCTTGCCGGTACCGTTCCAGCCGGTGTTAACCAGATATGCCTGCGCACCTGCCGCCTGCATACGTTTCACCAGTACTTCTGCGTACTGCGTTGGGTGCAGTGACAGGAATGCTGCGCCAAAGCAGGCTGAGAAGGTTGGGGTCGGTTCGGTGACGCCACGTTCGGTACCGGCCAGTTTGGCGGTGAAGCCAGACAGGAAGTGGTACTGGGTTTGGTCTGCCGTAAGACGAGAGACCGGCGGCAGCACGCCAAACGCATCGGCGGTCAGGAAGATCACTTTGGTGGCGTGACCCGCTTTTGACACCGGCTTAACGATGTTATCGATGTGATAAATCGGGTAGGACACGCGGGTGTTTTCGGTTTTGGAACCGTCGTCGAAGTCGATGGAACCATCTGCGCGCACGGTGACGTTTTCCAGCAGCGCGTCACGACGGATTGCGTTGTAGATTTCCGGCTCGGCATCTTTAGACAGTTTGATGGTCTTCGCGTAGCAACCGCCTTCAAAGTTAAACACGCCGTCGTCATCCCAGCCGTGTTCGTCATCGCCAATCAGGCGGCGTTTCGGATCGGTGGACAGCGTTGTTTTACCCGTACCGGACAGGCCAAAGAAGACTGCCACATCACCTTTTTCCCCGACGTTTGCCGAGCAGTGCATGGAGGCAATGCCTTTCAGCGGCAGCAGGTAGTTCATTACGGAGAACATACCTTTCTTCATTTCGCCGCCGTACCAGGTGCCACCAATCAACTGGATACGCTCAGTCAGGTTGAAAGCCACGAAGTTTTCGGAGTTCAGACCCTGCTCTTTCCACTGCGGGTTAGTGCATTTAGCGCCGTTCATCACGATGAAATCAGGTTTGAAATCAACCAGCTCTTCGTCGCTTGGGCGGATGAACATGTTTTTAACAAAATGCGCCTGCCAGGCTACTTCGGTAATGAAGCGTACGGAAAGGCGGGTATCGGCGTTAGCGCCGCAGAATGCATCAATGATAAACAGACGCTTACCGGAAAGCTGCTGGGTGACTAATCCTTTCAGATGCTGCCAGGTTTCCGGGGAGAGCGGTTTGTTGTCGTTCTTACCTTTACCTTTGTCGGACCACCAGAGCGTGTCGCGCGTGGTGTCGTCACGGACAATATACTTATCCTTTGGCGAACGTCCGGTAAAGATACCGGTATCAACGGCAACGGCGCCCAGGTTTGTTAACACGCCACGCTCATAACCTTCCAGGTTTGGATCAAGTTCCTCCTGGAAAAGCGTGTCGTAGTCTGGATTGTAAACGATATCCTGAACGTTATTGATACCATAAGCCTTGAGATCTTGCGGGGTTAAACTGTTGTTCACACGCATTTCACTGCTCCTTAGCCAATATGTATTACCTGGAATAGTAAGGTTTTTTAGGGATTGCTAACCGCGACAAGGCTCATAGATTTACGCATCCGGGAAAATCACGGATAACCGAATGCGCTGCGACTCCTGTCACAAAGAGGCGGATATTATGGCAGGAAACCCTTTTTTGTTGTGGAAAATGTTCTTAAAACGTTAATAGAGAGTGTTTTTGGCGGGAAACTTGTGAGTGTAATCGCATTCACGTAAGAAAATAACGTAACTCATACATAAACAATATCGATTCACTTCCCGCCGCAGTGGTCCGGGATCGGCCTATCAATGCTCAAAATTGTGAAGTTGATGCGATAATTACCTTTTCTCTTCATTCTGGGTGACGACATGGATAGTGTTGAACTTTCACGTACTACTCGCTGGGGCATGATATCTATCGGCCTGTTACAGGGGATATTGTGCTACCTGCTGATGACATATCTGGTGCCGCATAATGACGGCTGGCTGTTCTATGGCATGCCCGCGACAATTGCTCTCTCCTCGGCGCTTTTACTCACTGTTGTCTCTTTCAAACAACGCGCGCTGTGGTACTGGATGGCGCTGATCTTTGTTGTCGTGCTGGCGATGAGCGTCTGGCTAAAGTGGCAAGTCGAGGGCAGCGATAAGTGGCGGCAAAATGATATTTTTATGTTGTACGGCTGGCGCTTACTGCTGATGGCGATGCTGGCATTGCCATGGATTCAGTACTCGCTCCACGCATCCCGCCAGCAGGCCCGTTATGCGCAGTTTTATACGAGTTTGTGGCTTAATGCGCTGACGTTACTGATTGTCTTTGTCGCCAACGGTCTGTTCTGGATGGTGCTCCTGCTATGGAGCGAGATGTTTAAGCTCGTTGGTATTACCTTCTTCGACACGCTTTTCTTTGATACCGACTGGTTTGGCTACGTGGCCTTTGGCCTGGTTACCGCACTGGCGGTGGTACTGACCCGCACGCAGTCGCGTCTGGTTGCGGCGGTCCAAAAGTTACTGACTTTGATCGCCACCGGTCTGTTACCCCTGGTCGCGCTGCTGGCGCTGATGTTTGTGCTGACCTTGCCCTTCACCGGCCTGGAGGCTATCTCGCAGCGGGTGTCTGCGGCCGGGTTGATGTCAACGCTGGCGCTGCTCCTGCTGCTGTTGATGGCTATCGTTCGCGAGCCGCAGAAAGAGGCGCTTCCCTATCCAGCCGCGTTACGCTACCTGATCAAATGCGCCCTGGTTGTCGCGCCCATCTATATGCTGATTGCCGGTTGGTCACTGTGGGTGCGAATTCAACAGTACGGTTGGACGCCCGAGCGTTTATATGGCGTGCTGGTGGTCTGCGTGCTGCTGCTCTGGTCGTTTGGCTATCTGGCGAGTATTTTACGCCGTGGGCGCAATCCGCTTGAGCTTCAGGGGAAGGTGATTCTTAGCGTTTCGTTGCTGGCGTTGGGGCTGTTGATTTTGCTGTCGTCGCCGGTTATTGATGCCTGGCGCATCAGCGTCAACAGCCATATGGGGCGGTATCACAGCGGGAAAATTAAGCCGGATCAGGTCAGCCTGTATATGTTGAGTAATAGCGGAAAACCGGGACGTGCGGCGTTGGAGGCATTACAAAAAGATGCGGCGTTTAACCAAGACAGTAAGCGCCGGCGCGACTTAAATTCTCTGCTGCAAGGACGTCGCGATCCCATTCAGAACCTGACTACCACTCAACTAGCGCCGAAAGTGATGATTGCTCCAGGTAGCAGGCAACCCGATGAGACCTTCTGGGCGTTTGTCAAAGGGCAGAGCTACCGCATTACATCCTGCGTTGAGCAGGATGCATGCGTCCTGGTCGATCAGGACCTCAATGCTGATGGTAAGCCTGAGCAGGTGCTGTATGCTTTTGGCGATGGTGAGAGTCTGGTCTTTGCCAGGAAAGAGGATAAATGGGAACTCATCGCATCAGGTCAGCTACCTGCAGGATTCAATAAGGATAAACTGCTGCAGGCGGTGGCGAATCATCAACTGGATTCAGCCCCCAGAGTTTGGCGTGATATCACTATTGATGGCACCCGATTGCCGATGAATTATTACAACGAGTGAGCGTGTTGCGGATAGCGTTTTGATGGATGGCGGTGCGAACGCCTATCCGGTCGACGATTGTGGGCCGGATAGGCAGTGGTGATTAATGTACCTGCGGGTCCGCCGGGGAAGCGTTGCTGCGGATCTCAGCAATGTCCATGGCATTAAACAGATAGTGGCTCCCGCAGTAATCGCAGTGCATATCGATCTCGCCTTCTTCCGCCAGAATGCTGTCCACTTCTTCGTCCGGCAGCGTTTTCAGTGCGCCAGCGCAGCGTTCGCGTGAACAGGTGCATTTGAACTCAACGTCCTGCGGATCGTAGAGAGTAACCTCTTCTTCGTGGTACAAGCGCCATAGCACTTCGTTGGCCGGGAGCGTTAACAGCTCTTCAGTTTTGATGGTTTCGGTCAGGGCTGTCAGGTGATCGAAATCATCTGCCTGCGCGTTTTGCGCCGGCATTACCTGCAGAAGCATCCCGCCAGCAGCGGGTTTGCCATCGACGTCGCCAGTACGGATAAACAGACGTGTCGGCAGCTGTTCAGAACGCATGAAGTAATCTTCCAGACAGGCGGCCAGCGTGTCGCCTTCCAGACCAACCACGCCCTGATAGCGCTCGCCTTCTTCTGGGGTAATGGTGATCACCAGGTAGCCGTTACCTACCAGCGTTTTGAGATCAGCGCCTTCAGGGATATCGCCCTGCATACGGGCCACGCCGCGCATCTGCTGATTGTTGTTGCCGTTAATGACGGCCAGGCTCAGCGGACCATCGCCCTGCAGCTGTACGGTGATATCACCGGCAAACTTCAGCGTGGCGGTGAGCAGGCTGGTGGCGACCAGCAGTTCAGCCAGCACGTTCTTGACCGGCTGCGGGTAAGTATGATTTTCGAGGATCTGTTGCAGGGTTTCCGAAACGGTCACCAGCTCGCCGCGCACGGCAAAGTTTTCAAACAGATAACGATGTAATTGGTCATGTTGCGGCATAATCATCTCTCTTGCAGGTGACAGTCACTCGCTGTCGCCATGTTTAAATCGTAACAGGTCGCGGCGCTCTTTCTTGTCCGGTCGCCTGTCCGGGTGCGGCATGGTTAACGCGTTAAGTTTACGCGCCAGCGCCACTTTTTCGCGTTTTTCTACGCTTTCCGCGGTTTCTTCATACAGCGTAACGGCTTCCGTGGCCGGGCGACGCTGCTCGGTAATAGCCTTGATAATGACCGTTCGCTCGTCATTTCCCTGGCGCAGGGTGAGGGTGGCGTTCAGCTCGACAATCTTGCTCGGTTTGCTGCGCTGGCCGTTGTAATGCACCTTACCGCCTTCAACCATTTCGCGGGCTAGCGCACGCGTTTTGTAAAAGCGTGCAGCCCACAGCCATTTATCCAGCCTGACTTCAGCAGAGGGCTTTTCTTTCATGGCGTCTCCTTCACATCAGTGAGGGGATCAGTCGGCGGTAGTCATTCAGTGACGGATGGCGTGCGTACTGTTTTTCCGCGATGCCTGAGTCGGGATTGGTCACGCCGAGGCAGTAACGAATACCGTACAGAGCAGCGGCGTCGAGAATGGGTTCGCTGTCGTCAATAAACAGCGTCTTCTCTGCACTCATTCCCGTTTCTTCAGCCACAGCGTGCCATAACCGCTGATCCTCTTTGGGATAACCAAATGTGTGGGTGGAAAGTAATAAATCAAGGTGTGAGGCCAGCCCGGTATGCTCCAACTTCACCGCCAGGTTATGGGGATGCGCGTTGGTGAGCAAAATACGGCGCTTGCCGCTGGCTTTTAAGGCATCAAGAAACGGTACGGTATCTTCACGCAAAACGGCGCGCGGTCCCTGTTCCGTTGTCATGGCGCAAATATCAAGATCCAGGCATTCGCTCCAGTAATCCAGGCAGTACCAGTTTAGCGTATGCTGCACGGCATGATACTGCTGACGAATATAGTCCTGGGCTTCCTGGGGAGAGATACCCTGTTTCGCGCCATAGGTTTCCGGCACCAGTTTTTGCCAGAAATAGTTATCGAATGCCAGGTCGAGCAGCGTGCCGTCCATATCTAACAACACGGTATCGACATCCTGCCAGGCAATATTGATCTGCATGGAAACTCCCCAGAAGAAAACATGATGCGCGACAGGGTAGCATATCCTGTCGCGCGAGCGTGTTATCGAATCAGGCTTTCCGGGTTGTCAATCAGCGTTGGATTCAGGCAACTTTCGTAGTAGCTCTGAATTTCCGTGATGCGGGAGCGGTGACGCTGGTAGCGTCTGAAGGCCTGTATGCTGTTGTAGACAGCGCACCCGAGCATGGAGAACATCAGCAGCGTTGTGCCAAGGTAACGCCATAATCCTGAACGATCCGGGATACGGTGCAGGCCAATGTGCTGGGTGCCATTGGCGTCGGTCGAAATATTGGTGACGATCCCCTCCGCGCGAAACGGCGTCTGCATCAGCATCTGCGCCAGACGCTGGAAGGCGTTCCACTGTTCCTGTGGGGGATAGTCATATAGCGAGGTTGTCGGCCACGGCTGATCGACCAGATCGCTGCCTTCGTCGCTGATAATCAGGAAACCGCCAGGGGCTGGGCTATTCAGCGTCTGGGCCGCTCGCGCAGTCTCGCGTGAAATAAACGGCGCCGTAGAGGTATTCACCAGATTATCCAACGACTCCGCGCTTACCGGACGCAGCAGCACGTTCACGCCATCCAGTTTGCCTGCGTTCGCCCGTTTCACCAGCGCCGTCCAGTCTTTACTGTTACCAAGGTTAACCAGTGCATTTTTTAAACGTACACATTCATCTTTGGCCGCGCACAGATCGGCCGTTTTCAGGACAATCTCGCCAAAATCGTCCAGTAACACCATTCCGGACTTTTGGATTGCCGAGCGTAACGATGCGCTGACGCGAGAGTCATCATCCGCATTGGGGTGCAGTTGGCGGTTCACCGCCTGCGTGAGCGCGGTGGCTTTATTCACCAGATCGGACTCAGGTAGCGGTAATGCGCGCGCGTCATTCCAGATAATTTGCGTGCAATCGAAAGGCATAAATGGCGCGGAAGGCTGCGCATTCCAGCTCCCCTGGGTATGAATGTTACACATACCCGTACCGCTCAGATGCAGCGTGTCACCCACGCGAACGCCCGCGTTTTCAAGCTGTTTAACGCTGGTGGCTTCGATAGTTTGTGCGCCCTTCATCCAGGAAAGCGTAAGCTTTATCGGCATATCCAGCGGGATCCAAAACAGCAGCATCAGCAGCACCAGCAACGAGCCGCCCGCGATGACGGCGTTGCGCAGCCAGTGCTGTAACGGGAAGTTTTTGACTTCGTCATGCAGCGATAAAAAACGTCCCTGGCGAACAACGTGGCGATCGAGATAAATATCAATATCCGTTTGCTGGCCAAGATCTTGTGCGATGTAAGGCTGCCAGTGCGGTGGATAAATCAGATCAATAATACCTAGCGAGATATTATTAATTTGCTCCTGGTCGTTTTCGCCAAACAGCCCCCAGCGACGCGGCGTACCGCGCAGACAATGAATTTCCCGCAGGGCGGTTTTAGACGGTGGGGCAAACAGCCCCCACAGACCCGCAGCCAGTAGCAGCACCGCGCTACCAACTGTCCACGGAACAAACGTATCCGGGATTATCAAACAGAAAAAGAACAGCAGGAACGATGCAGCAATCAGTAACGCCTCGCGCAATCCCGATGGGCGGCTGAGCGCATATTCTTCATGGGTTTCCTGGCGAATATTCAGCAGTTCAATCTGCTCGCTTTCTTCACCGCGAATGGACGCCTGGGTAGAGGCGGTGTGCTGTAACGCATAGCCACGCGCTTCCTGCATATATTCCTGCAGCGTATGGCCGTTCAGGGAGATAACTAGCGGTATCGTATTGGTGTGGATTAGCTCAACGCTGTTTTCGTCATTGATGTATTGTTCCCAGAAAGGGGGAAGATGTACCTCAACGGAATCAAGATAGTAACGCCATTTGTTAGGATCGTCGGTAGTAATGCCGTAACGTGTAATCGCGTGCGTAAGTACGATGACGCTATTACTTTGGGCATTCAGCGTTAATGACACCGGCGCGGAGCTGGCGCCCGTTGGACCAGGTACCTGTTGAATTTGACTAAGGCTTTCGAGATAGTTTTCGACTGCACTGCGCTCTTCAGGCGTGAGTTTACGCTTCGAGGCGTCTGAGAAGACGTTGCTCAAGGGTAAATTTTTCCGTCTGGATTTCGTTCTGAGTAGCCATCCTGCAAGCAATGAGCAGGCCAGCAAAGCAGCTAAAAAAATCAGAATGGTGCTCATGCTTTCCCCATCTTACTTAGTCTGTCAGGCGTGGTCAGTCGCACCCTGTTCAATATTCGTGATTCTGTGGTTGGCTATCGGCAAGTGTGGAGTCGAACTTGAGCATCTTTAAGTACAGCCCAGTAAATGCGAATCATAGCAAAATCACTAAAAATGGAATATCAGCAAATTCCTGGAGTTATTTCAACCTATTGACTTTTAATTTGAAATAGGGATTAACTTTTAGTACGTTACATAAATGTAAATAAACGGCAATTCACATTGCCGAAACCGTGCGGTATATCGCACAATAACCCCAGATTTCACAGCAAAGATCCTCACAATGAGCAAATCATTACAGAAACCCACGATTTTGAAAGTGGAAACCGTCGCCCAATCCCGGCTGTTTAAAGTCGAAAGCGTGGACCTTGAGTTCAGCAATGGCGTACGCCGCGTTTATGAACGTATGCGCCCGTCCACGCGTGAAGCGGTAATGATTGTGCCGATTGTGGACGACCACCTGATCCTCATCCGCGAATACGCCGTCGGGACCGAATCTTACGAACTGGGTTTTTCCAAGGGGTTAATCGATCCTGGCGAAAGCGTGTATGAAGCGGCGAATCGGGAGCTGAAAGAAGAGGTGGGGTTTGGCGCAAAAGATCTGACGTTTTTAAAGAAACTCAGCATGGCGCCGTCCTATTTCTCCAGCAAAATGAACATCGTGGTGGCGGAGGACTTATATCCTGAATCGCTGGAAGGTGATGAGCCTGAACCATTACCGCAGGTGCGCTGGCCGCTGGCGCATATGATGGACCTGCTGGAAGATCCTGATTTTCACGAAGCGCGTAATGTGAGTGCGCTGTTCCTCGTGCGCGAATGGCTGAAAGGACAAGGGCGGCTTTAATTTCTCTTCACGAATAATAAAAAAGGCGCCGAAGCGCCTTTTTTTGAACGGTCAGGGATCAGAACAGTTCGTGTGTCTCACCATTATCGATAATGGTCGTCCCCACCTCATGCACCGCCTGTTGCGTCGGCTGAGTGCCTTCAATGAAGTATTCTGCGCGGCTGTTGCCACCGCTTGCCAGTTGACCGGTGCTGCGATCGATATTGACCGTCACGATACCCGGCGGCGGCGTCAGCGGCTGCTCAGGCACGCCTTCCAGCACGGACTTCATATAGGCATCCCAGGCAGGCTGTGCGCTCTTTGCGCCGCCTTCGTAGCCGGAGATCTGGTCTTTGATCGCCCCAGAAGCCGTCGTGTGTCCGAGATTGCGGCGATGGTCATCAAACCCGATCCATACCGACGTCACCACGCCTGGCCCGTAGCCGGAGAACCATGCATCTTTAGAGCTGTTGGTGGTCCCGGTTTTCCCGCCGATATCATGGCGCTGTAAATCGCGACCTGCACGCCAACCGGTTCCCATCCAGCCCGGCTCACCAAAGATATTGGTATTCAGGGCGCTTTTAATCAGGAAGGCCAGCGGCGTGTTGATCACGTGTGGAGCGTACTCCTGCGTTCCGCTTTGCGCGACCAGCGCCTGGTTTGCCTGCTCAAGCTGAGGCATAGGCACGGAGGCATTCTGCTGTTCCTGCGAGACGGCGACATCTTCGACGTTACTGTTTTCCAGCACGTTAGATTTCTGGGTATCACCATAAATCACCGGAATATCGCATTCCGGACAGGCAATTTTCGGCTTCGCCTCGAAGATAACGCCGCCCATATCGCTTTCGATTTTACTGATGAAATACGGATCGACCAGGAAGCCGCCGTTAGACATCACTGCATAACCGCGCGCCACCTGCAACGGCGTGAACGAGGCAGAACCCAGCGCCAGCGACTCGGTGTGCACAATGTTCTGTGCCGGGAAGCCGAAACGTTGCAGATACTCTGCCGCGTAATCCACGCCCATCGCGCGCATGGCGCGTACCATCACCACGTTTTTCGACTGACCCAGCCCCTGACGTAAGCGGATAGGACCGGCGTATTGCGGCGGTGAGTTCTTCGGCTGCCAGTCGGAACCCGCGCCGGCATCCCAGCGGGAGATCGGCACGTCGTTGAGCATGCTCGCCAGCGTCAGACCTTTATCCATCGCGGCGGTATACAGGAATGGTTTGATGTTGGAACCCACCTGGCGTAACGCCTGGGTTGCACGGTTAAACTTGCTCTGGTTGAAGTCAAAACCACCGACCAGCGCCAGCACCGCGCCGTTTTGCGGATTGATGGAGACCAGTGCGGAGTTGACGTCCGGTACTTGCGCCAGCCACCAGGAATCGCCAACCTGGCGTACCCAGATTTGCTGCCCGGTTTGCACCACATCAGTCACTTTGCGCGGCGTCGGGCCTTGCTGGGTATCCGAGCGGTAAGGACGCGCCCAGCGCATGCCATCCATCCGTAATGACACTGACGTACCATCCGCCAGCGCGGCAATGGCTTCCTGCGGATTGGCGCTGGTAACAACCGCCGGTAGCAGGGGACCATAAGTCGGTAGCGCTTTCAGCGTATCGGTGATTTTCTTGCTGTCCCAACTGCTTTCGCCCACTTTCCACAGCACGTTCGACGGGCCGCGGTAACCGTGGCGCATGTCGTAATCCATCACGTTGTTACGTACTGCCTGCTGAGCAGCCTGCTGTACTTTGCGCGTAATGGTGGTGGTGATGCGATACCCGTCCTCATAGGCTTTCTCGCCATAACGGTTATACATCTCCTGGCGCACCATCTCAGAGAGATACGGCGCGGAGAAGGCGATTTCCGGCGCGTGGTAGTTGGCGTCAATGGCTTCGCCACGCGCCTGATCGTACTGGGCCTGCGTGATGTAGTTTTCGCTCAACATACGCGACAGTACGACATTACGTCGCGCGGTAGCCCTTTCCATCGAATAGAGGGGGTTGAAGGTTGACGGCGCTTTTGGCAGACCGGCAATCACCGCAATTTCACTTAAGCTGAGCTGATCAACCGTCTTACCGAAATAGACCTGCGCGGCAGCACCTACGCCATAAGCGCGATACCCCAGGTAAATCTTGTTCAGATACAGTTCGAGGATCTCATCTTTACTCAGCAGTTGTTCAATGCGGATCGCCAGGAAAACTTCTTTGATCTTACGCATCAGCGTACGTTCCGGGCTCAGGAAGAAGTTTCTCGCCAACTGTTGGGTAATGGTGCTGGCCCCTTGCGATGCATGGCCGGAGAATAGCGCGACGCTGGCAGCACGGAAGATCCCCACCGGGTCTACCCCGTGGTGCTCATAAAAACGACTGTCTTCGGTAGCGATAAAGGCTTTAACCATTACCGGCGGCATCTGATCCAGGGTGACCGGGATTCGACGTTTCTCGCCATATTGCGCGATAAGCTCGCCATCAGCGCTGTAAACCTGCATCGGGATCTGTAAACGCACATCTTTGAGCGTCGCGACGTCAGGTAATTGCGGCTCAATATAGCGATAGAGGCCATAAATCGAGCCTGCTCCCAGCAGGATGCAACATACTGCAAGGATTAATAAATACTTTACGAACTTCACTGGAGATTTCCCATTTAGTGGCATTTGGGCAGTTTATAAACAAACGCGCGGTAGTATAAAGGCAAGCCAGACGCATTGATATACTCGTTAAAGCAACGGGTGATAAGGAGATCATCAGCAATGGCTTTCAATATCTGGAAAATTGGTCTGCATATTCAGCAACATGAAGCGCTGGCTGTCGCCGTAGTTCAGGACGCATCCGGTTGGTTTCTCCAGCGCTGGTGGCGTATACCGCTGACGCCTCAGGTTATCGTCGATGGCCACATTCGCGAGCCTGAACAGCTTGTCGCAGCGCTACTGCCGTGGAGCCGGGAGCTTCCTCGCCGACACCATATTCATCTCTCTTTTCCTGCCAACAGGACGTTACAAAAAAAGTATCCTCGTCCGGAAATGATGCTGCGCGAGCCGGAGCAAGCCGCATGGTTATCCGGTTCGATGGCGCGTGAGCTGGATATGGCGCCGGATGCGCTGCATTTTGATTATAGCGAAGACACGTTAAGCCCGGCGTTTAACGTCACTGCAGCGCAAAGCAAAGAGATTTCAGCGCTTCTGACGCTTATCCAAACGTTGAAGGTTCAGGTTATGGCGATTACGCCGGATGCCAGCGCGTTACAGCGATTTATACCTTACCTGCCAGAACGTCATCAGTGTCTGGTATGGCGTGATGACACCCAGTGGCTATGGGCGACCCGTTCGGCATGGGGGCGTAAATCAACGGGCGATATTGGCTGTATCGACGAGCTTGCCGCGACATTATCGCTTTCCACGACAGCCATTGCGCTATGCGATCCCAGCGGCTTCGATCCTTTAAGCGTGGTGTCTGTACGCCAGCCGCCAATTCCAACGCAAAGCCATCGCTTCACCATTGCACTGGGACTCGCTATGGGAGGCACATGTTGATGATAGCGACCATCAATCTTCTGCCCTGGCGCCAGACGCGACGTCGCGCCTGCCTACGCTTCTGGAGTGTTTTATTTGGCGCTTCGCTACTGCTTAGTATTGGCGTGTTGTTGCGCTATTACAGCGTTTTGAGCGTAGAAAACCAGGTCGAATTGTTGTTAGCGGATGCCGAAAAGACGCGGGCCGAGGCTTTAATGGCGCTAAAGCCGCGTGTGCAGCAGCGCCAGCAACGATGGCAACAGGTTCAAGCGCGGAACAAACAGCGGGAGCAGACCCGAAGCTGGCAGCGGGTTTTGCAAGGGCTGGCGGAATTACTGCCAGAGCAGGCGTGGTTAACAAAAATAACCTGGCAGCAGGATACGCTGGAACTGACGGGAAACACGCTGAGCTTTGCCGCGCTGAAGGCGCTGGAAGCGCAATTACGCCAACTGCCGCTATTTAAATTGGGTAGCCCTGGCAAAACGCAGCAGGATGTGCAGGGACGCTGGCAATTCCACTATCGACTGATGCGGAGCGGTGCGCATGAAAATGCTTTGTGATAGCTGGTTAGCGCAGTCGCCGCGCTTTCGGCTCATCTGCGGCTGTGGCTGGATGCTGGGACTGCTCATCGTCGTCATGTTATACCTCAGCTCCACCGCGCAGAAACGGGTTATGCAACAAGAGGCGCTAAACCAGCAACGAGCGGCCACTCAGGCACAATGGCGAAATTTATATCTGCTGGCGGCATCGCCAGAAGAGCCTGAAGAGACGCTGATTCCGTTCTCCCCACTGCTGTTTCAGACTCCTCTTGCACATCTTATCCACTGGCAACCCTCCGCACAGGGCGGAGAAATGACGCTGAAGCCAGGCTGGGATGTCATCCCGCCGATGTTTGGCCAATTAGCGGAGCAAGGGATGAACGTCAGCCGGTTTTCTCTTTACGCAGAAGGTGCGGAGCTGCTGTTAACACTACAACTGGAGCGTCTGAATGATGGTTGAACGCTGGCTGTTGGCGTGCGTAAGCGTACTGATACTCACCGGTATGCGTAATCCCTTCCTGCCGCCGGAGGACCGTTGCCAAATTGCTGAGCTGTCGACATGGCGCTATCAGGGAATATTGAGCCAGGGCGCGCGACCTATTGGCATTGTTCAGGATAGCCAGAAAAAATGGCAGCGGGTTGAGCGAAATGATGTCCTGAAAAACGGTTGGACGGTTACGCAGATAACGGCCCAGAGCGTAACCCTCGACACAGGGAAAAACTGCGAGCCGTCGCAGTGGCAGTGGCAACGACAAGGAGCGATAAATGAAGCGATGGATGGCATGGATAGTACTCGTACTGGTGGTCGGGATTCAGAGCGTACTGGCGGCGAAATCACAAAACGTGACGCTGGTGGTCGATGATGTGCCGGTGGTGCAGGTATTGCAGGCGCTGGCCGAACAGGAAAAGAAAAACCTGGTAGTTTCACCGGATGTCAGCGGTGTGCTGTCACTGCATTTGACGGATGTGCCCTGGAAGCGGGCATTGCAAACGGTGGTGAAAAGCGCCGGGCTGGTATTACGCCAGGAAGGCAACATTCTGCATGTGCATTCTGTTCAATGGCAGAGTGAAAATGCGGCTCGTCAGGACAATGAGCAGGCACGGCTTCAGGCCAGCCTGCCGTTGGAACATCGCAGTATCATTTTGCAATATGCTGATGCCTCCGAGCTGGCAAAAGCCGGAGAAAAGCTGCTCAGCGCCAAAGGAAGCATGACGGTGGATAAACGCACCAACCGCTTACTGCTGCGTGATAATAGCGTTGCGCTTAACGCACTGGAAACGTGGGTGGCGCAAATGGATCTGCCGGTTGCACAAGTCGAACTGGCGGCGCATATCGTGACGATTAATGAAAAAAGCTTGCGTGAGCTGGGGGTGAAGTGGTCGCTGGCTGACGCACAGCAATCGGGGGCTGTGGGGAACGTCACAACGCTTGCCAGCGATCTTTCTGTATCCACAGCCACATCCCGTGTGGGATTTAACATTGGCCGTATTAACGGTCGTTTACTCGAGCTGGAGCTGTCTGCGCTGGAGCAAAAACAGCAGTTGGACATCATCGCCAGTCCACGCTTACTGGCTTCTCACCTGCAACCTGCCAGTATTAAGCAGGGTAGTGAGATCCCTTATCAGGTCTCCAGCGGTGAAAGCGGCGCGACATCCGTCGAGTTCAAGGAAGCTGTATTAGGGATGGAAGTCACGCCCACCGTATTGCAGAAAGGACGAATCAGACTGAAACTGCATATCAGCCAGAATGTTCCCGGGCAGGTGCTACAGCAGGCGGATGGCGAAGTTCTGGCTATTGATAAGCAGGAGATTGAAACTCAGGTCGAGGTAAAAAGCGGCGAGACGATTGCGCTGGGCGGGATTTTTTCACATAAGAATAAATCCGCAGCCGACAGCGTGCCGCTGTTAGGCGACATCCCCTGGCTTGGCTCTCTCTTTCGCCATGATGGTAAAGAAGACGAACGGCGTGAATTAGTAGTTTTTATTACGCCCAGACTGGTTTCAACGCAATAACTTATGCATGAAAAGCCGTTGTTTTTGCACTGAACACGTTTCAGAGATTTGACGTGCGGGTGTATTTAGCATACAAGGAGTACCGATTTGAGTGTCGGTACTTTTCTTTACTTATGCGGCAGTAAATACGCTTTGCCTTTCTGGTGGTGTGTCATAGGCTTATTTGGTGTCATTTGGCTGCGCGATACGTCGCCAGGTCTGATGTTTGCAGGGTAGCATGCCTGCCACGACCAGAAATGCGTAAGGTTTGGTGATTTATTCAGTTGCCAAACCCGCTTGAGTATTGAGATAATTTTCAGTCTGACTCTCGCAATATCTTATGAGGTTTCAGTTCATGTCCTGCTGCGCTGAGTGTCTGCGAAGCGGGTTTACCATTAACGAATAGTCTTAGTAGTACCGAAAAAATGGCAGAGAAACGCAATATCTTTCTGGTTGGGCCTATGGGTGCCGGAAAAAGCACTATTGGGCGCCAGTTAGCTCAACAACTCAATATGGAATTTTACGATTCTGATCAAGAGATTGAGAAACGAACCGGAGCTGATGTGGGCTGGGTCTTCGATGTAGAAGGTGAAGACGGCTTCCGTGATCGCGAAGAAAAAGTCATCAACGAGTTGACGGAAAAACAGGGTATTGTGCTGGCAACTGGCGGTGGCTCTGTTAAATCACGTGAAACACGTAACCGTCTTTCCGCGCGTGGCGTCGTGGTCTATCTTGAAACGACAATTGAAAAACAACTTGCGCGAACTCAACGTGACAAGAAACGCCCGCTGCTGCAGGTAGAATCGCCGCCTCGTGAAGTTCTGGAAGCGTTGGCTGACGAACGCAATCCTCTGTACGAAGAGATTGCTGACGTGACCATTCGCACCGACGATCAGAGCGCAAAAGTCGTAGCAAACCAGATTATTCATATGTTGGAAAGCAACTAATTCTGGCTGAATACACACTCGTCTGCGGGTACAAGTAACTAAGGTGGATGTCGCGTAATGGAGAGGATCACAGTCACTCTCGGGGAACGTAGTTACCCTATCACCATCGCGGCTGGTTTGTTTAATGAGCCAGCTTCATTCTTACCGCTGAAATCGGGCGATCAGGTTATGTTGGTAACCAACGAAACCCTGGCTCCCCTTTATCTCGATAAGGTTCGCGGCGTACTTGAACAGGCGGGTGTTAACGTTGATAGCGTTATCCTTCCCGATGGCGAGCAGTATAAAAGCCTGACGGTTCTGGATACGGTTTTCACTGCGTTACTGCAAAAACCGCACGGTCGTGATACCACGTTAGTCGCACTTGGCGGCGGTGTGATAGGCGATCTGACCGGTTTTGCGGCAGCCAGCTATCAGCGTGGTGTTCGTTTTATTCAAGTCCCGACAACTCTGTTGTCGCAGGTCGACTCCTCCGTTGGCGGCAAAACCGCCGTAAACCATCCCCTCGGTAAAAACATGATTGGCGCGTTTTACCAACCGGCGTCCGTGGTGGTGGATCTCGATTGTCTGAAAACGCTTCCTGCGCGTGAGCTGGCATCGGGGCTGGCGGAAGTGATCAAATACGGCATCATCCTTGACGGTGAATTTTTCAGTTGGCTGGAAGAAAATCTGGATGCGTTATTGCGTCTGGATGGTCCGGCGATGGCGTACTGTATTCGTCGTTGTTGTGAGCTGAAAGCAGAAGTTGTCGCAGCGGACGAGCGTGAAATGGGCTTACGTGCTTTACTGAATCTGGGACACACGTTTGGCCATGCGATCGAAGCTGAAATGGGTTATGGCAATTGGTTACATGGTGAAGCCGTTGCAGCAGGTATGGTAATGGCTGCTCGTACGTCAGAACGTCTTGGACAGTTTACCTCCGCTGATACGCAGCGCATCATTATGCTGCTGCAGCGAGCGGGCTTGCCGGTCAATGGACCGCGTGAAATGTCCAGCGAGGCTTATCTGCCGCACATGCTGCGAGATAAAAAAGTGTTAGCGGGAGAGATTCGTTTAGTGCTTCCGCGGGCTATAGGGAAGAGTGAAGTGCGCGGCGGAGTGTCGCACGAGGTGGTTCTTAACGCTATTGCTGATTGCCAGCCGGCGTAACAACAAGAAAGGTCTGGCTTGCGTTGCGAAACGTAGGTCTTTTAGCTTCAGGTTATGTGCAAAGTCGTAAGCATTAACCTTTGAGTGGGGTGTTAAATGGATGAATTCAAACCAGAAGACGAGCTGAAACCCGATCCCAGCGATCGTCGTACTGGTCGTTCTCGTCAATCGTCTGAACGCGATAATGAGCCGCAAATCAATTTTGATGATGTTGATCTGGATGCTGACGATCGCCGTCCTGCGCGCGCACGTAAAGAGCGTGAAGAAGAACGGGACATTGAAGAAGAGTATGAGTCTGATGACGATGACGTGGATGAAGAACGTGTAGAACGCCGTCCGCGCAAGCGTAAGAAACCCGCCAGCAAGCCTGCCTCTCGTCAGTATATGATGATGGGGGTCGGTGTCCTGGTGCTGTTGCTGCTGATCATCGGTATCGGTTCTGCGCTGAAAGCCCCCTCATCATCTCCCAGTGAGCAGGCTGGATCTGGCGAGAAGAGCATCGATCTTTCTGGCAACAACGCGACGGATCAGGCGAGCACGACTACGCCTGCAGCAGGCGCTGAGCAGACCGCTGGCAATACCCAGCAGGATGTTTCCCTACCGCCGATTTCCTCTACCCCAACTCAAGGTCAGACACCTGCGGCAACTGAAGGCCAGCAGCGTGTTGAAGTGCAGGGCGATCTGAACAACGCTCTGACGCAACCGCAAGGCCAGGAGCAGGTTAACAATGTAGTGGTTAACTCTACGCTGCCGACCGAACCTGCGACCGTTGCGCCAGTTCGTAATGGTAATGCTGTGCGCCAGACTGCGAAAACGGAAACGGCTGAACGCCCTGCTGCGACACACCAGGAACGTAAACAGGCTGTTATTGAGCCGAAGAGCAAACCGCAAACTACGGTGAAAGCGACGCAGACAGAGCCGAAACCTGTTGCTCAGGCAAAACCAACTGCAACTGCGCCGACGACCACAACCAAAGCACCTGTGGTTACCGCTACGCCGAAGGCGACCGTTGAGCCGAAAGCAACCGCGACTACAACGCCTGCGCCAACTGCGACGGCAACAACGTCAACGCCTGTTGCTGGTGGAGCGAAAAGTGCAGGAAATGTCGGAGCGTTAAAATCTGCGCCGTCCAGCCATTACACGCTGCAGCTCAGCAGTTCTTCTAACTACGACAACCTTAACGGTTGGGCGAAGAAAGAAAACCTGAAGAACTACGTGGTGTATCAGACGACGCGTAACGGTCAACCGTGGTATGTTCTGGTAACAGGCGTGTATGCGTCTAAAGAAGATGCGAAACGTGCAGTGTCTACGCTCCCCGCCGATATTCAGGCGAAAAATCCGTGGGCAAAACCGCTGCACCAGGTTCAGGCCGATTTGAAGTAAGATAGGATATGTTCTGCAATGGTTTGCTGTTTCGCCCAATTGCGGGACAAAGACTAAAGCGCAGGATGCTGTCGGAGCTTTCTCCACAGCCGGAGAAGGTGTAATTAGTTAGTCAGCATGAAAAAAAATCGCGCTTTTTTGAAATGGGCAGGGGGAAAATACCCCCTGCTTGATGATATCAAACGGCATTTACCTCAGGGTGAATGCCTGATTGAACCTTTCGTGGGTGCCGGGTCGGTGTTTCTCAACACCGACTTTTCTCGTTATATTCTTGCCGATATCAACAGCGACCTCATCAGTCTCTATAACATCGTGAAGACACGTACCGATGAGTATGTGCAGGCTTCACGTGAGCTGTTTATGCCTGAAACTAATCAGGCTGAGGTGTACTATCGGTTCAGAGAAGAATTTAATGCCAGTCAGGATCCGTTCCGCCGTGCAGTACTGTTCTTGTATCTGAACCGCTTTGGTTACAACGGATTGTGCCGTTATAACCTGCGCGGCGAGTTTAATGTACCGTTTGGTCGTTATAAAAAACCTTACTTCCCGGAAGCCGAGTTGTACCATTTTGCTGAAAAAGCGCAGAATGCGGAGTTCCATTGTCTCTCCTATGAAGAGTGCATGGACCGTGCGGATAGCAACTCTGTGGTCTATTGTGACCCGCCTTATGCACCGCTTTCGGCGACGGCAAATTTCACCGCGTATCATACCAACAGCTTTAGCCCAAAAGAGCAGGCGCATCTGGCCGAGATGGCAGAAAAGCTGGTCAGTAAGCAGATCCCGGTGTTAATTTCGAACCATGACACGCCCGATACCCGCGAATGGTACCGATCGGCGAAACATTTTCAGGTCAAAGTGCGGCGCAGCATTAGCAGCAATGGCGGCACGCGTAAAAAGGTGAACGAACTGCTGGCACTGTATAAACCAGGAGTTGTAACGCCTGCGAAGAAATAATTCTCAAGGAGAAGCGGATGAAACAGTATTTGATCGCCCCCTCAATTCTGTCGGCTGATTTTGCCCGCCTGGGTGAGGACACCGCGAGAGCGCTGACTGCCGGTGCCGATGTCGTACACTTCGATGTCATGGACAATCACTACGTACCGAACCTGACCATCGGCCCGATGGTACTGAAATCGCTGCGTAAATATGGCATTACTGCCCCGATTGACGTTCATCTGATGGTGAAACCGGTCGATCGTATTGTCCCGGACTTCGCCGCCGCCGGCGCGAGCATCATTACTTTTCACCCGGAAGCCTCCGAGCATGTCGATCGCACTTTACAGCTGATCAAAGAGCATGGCTGTAAAGCGGGCCTGGTGTTTAACCCGGCAACACCGCTGAGCTATCTGGACTACGTCATGGATAAGCTCGATGTGATCCTGCTGATGTCCGTTAACCCAGGCTTTGGCGGGCAGTCCTTTATCCCACAAACGCTGGATAAGCTGCGCGAAGTGCGTCGTCGTATTGATGAATCTGGCTACGATATCCGCCTCGAAGTGGACGGCGGCGTCAAGGTGAACAACATTGGTGAAATCGCGGCGGCGGGTGCAGATATGTTTGTCGCAGGCTCTGCTATTTTCGACCAACCAGACTACAAAAAAGTCATTGATGAAATGCGCAATGAACTGGCGAAGGTAAGTCATGGATAAGTTTCAGGATATTCGGGGCGTTGCATTTGACCTCGACGGTACGCTGGTCGACAGCGCGCCGGGATTAACCGCAGCGGTGGATATGGCGCTGTATGCGCTGGAACTGCCGATTGCCGGTGAAGAACGCGTTATCACCTGGATTGGCAACGGTGCAGATGTACTGATGGAGCGCGCGCTGGCGTGGTCGCGTCAGGAGCGCGCCACACTACGTAAGACAATGGGTAAACCGCCCGTTGATGATGATATCCCAGCCGAAGAACAGGTGCGTATTTTGCGTAAGCTGTTCGACAGATACTACGGCGATGTCGCAGAAGAGGGGACATTCCTGTTCCCTGATGTTGCCGACACGCTGGGCGCGATGCATGCGAAAGGATTGCCGCTGGGTCTGGTGACCAACAAACCGACCCCGTTTGTCGCGCCATTGCTTGAGGCGTTAGATATCGCCAAATACTTTAGCGTGGTCATCGGTGGTGACGACGTGCAGAATAAAAAACCGCATCCGGATCCGCTACTGCTGGTAGCAAGCAAGCTTGGCATCAAGCCTGAGCAATTGCTCTTCGTAGGGGATTCACGTAATGATATTCAGGCGGCAAAAGCTGCTGGCTGTCCGTCCGTTGGTCTGACTTATGGCTACAACTACGGCGAGTCGATCGCGCTGAGTCAACCCGACGTTATTTACGACCGTATTAATGAACTACTGCCCGTTCTCGGGCTTCCGCATAGCGAAAATCAGGAATCAAAAAATGACTAAGCCCATCGTTTTTAGTGGCGCACAGCCCTCAGGTGAATTGACCATTGGCAACTATATGGGTGCGCTGCGTCAGTGGGTGAGCATGCAGGATGACTACCATTGCATCTACTGCATCGTTGACCAACATGCCATCACCGTTCGTCAGGATGCTCAGCAGCTGCGTAAAGCAACGCTCGATACGCTGGCGCTGTATCTGGCATGCGGTATCGATCCTGAAAAAAGCACCATTTTCGTCCAGTCTCATGTACCGGAACACGCACAGTTAGGTTGGGCGCTGAACTGCCACACCTATTTCGGCGAGCTGAGCCGTATGACCCAGTTCAAAGATAAATCCGCACGCTATGCGGAGAACATCAACGCCGGTCTGTTTGATTATCCGGTGCTGATGGCGGCAGACATCCTGCTGTATCAGACCAACCAGGTACCGGTTGGCGAAGATCAGAAACAGCATCTGGAACTAAGCCGCGATATCGCCCAGCGCTTCAACGCCCTGTATGGCGACATCTTCAAAGTGCCTGAGCCATTCATTCCTAAATCCGGTGCGCGCGTGATGTCGCTGCTGGAGCCGACGAAGAAAATGTCCAAGTCGGATGACAACCGCAACAATGTGATCGGCCTGCTGGAAGATCCGAAATCCGTGGTGAAGAAAATCAAACGTGCGATGACCGACTCCGAAGAGCCGCCTGTTGTACGCTACGACGTGCAGAATAAAGCGGGTGTTTCCAACCTGCTGGATATCCTCTCTGCCGTTACCGGCCAGAGCATTCCGGAGCTGGAACAGCACTTTGAAGGCAAGATGTATGGTCATCTGAAAGGTGAAGTCGCAGAGGCCGTTTCCGGCATGCTGACCGAGCTTCAGGAGCGTTATCACCGTTTCCGTAACGATGAAGCTTTCCTGCAGCAGGTGATGAAAGATGGCGCGGAAAAAGCCAGCGCACGCGCGTCTGTTACGCTGAAAGCGGTTTACGAAGCGATTGGTTTTGTCGCCAAGCCGTAATGCGCTCTGCGTTGCTGAAGAAACCGGGTTCTACCCGGTTTTTTTTCGCCTGTTCGCTGGTGAATCTCAAAAAATATGAAGCGCCTCGCCGTTTGCATATTTCCTTATATCAATCACTTTAATGAAGATATAAATATTCAATTTACTGAAGATATAAAATGCGTCGGATATTTATCAAGAGAGAGGAGGGACTGACAACCCTGGCCCGCTACCTGCTCGGCGAGAAGTGCGGTAACGTGTGAATGAGCATTTAACCTATAAATATAAAAACCGGGGATTTCCCGGTTTTTTTGTATCTGCGCAATCGCTTCTGTTACAGATCTGCAGCCGGGCCACAGCCACCAATAATTTTAGAAATAGAAATTGCCGGATGCAGGAAGTAATCGTAGGTGCAGTTATCTTTTTTGTTATCGACATGACCAGTACACGCGGTCAGCGTAGCCAGAACACCAGCAACGATAGTGATTTTTGCAAATTTCAGCATGTTAAAATCCTTGTAAGATATCTATTTTTAAATGGATGAAATCCATTTCTCGGCGGTTAAGATATCAACTAAAATAAACTTAAAGTAGTCCGGATTAGGACATAACAAGTTTTATATAAAATATGCTTTCAATGAATTTAAATGTTTTAAAGATATATTTAATTAATGATTAACGGTTGGGCTACTGAGGCGAGTATATAGCGTATGTCGGTTATTTATTCCTATCGGAAGATAAATAAATGCCCTGAATATGAAATGTCCAACTTTATAGGGTCAGTCCAATATCAGGGCATTTTTCAGCATTCAATTAATGGTTCGAGAACCAGTTCAGCTTATCGCGTAGTCCAACCACGCGGCCGACGATAATCAGCGCCGGGCTTTCAACCTGTTGCGCCAGTTCGCCGAGTTGCGAAAGCACCCCGTTAACAACGCGTTGCTTCACGGAGGTACCGTTTTCTACCAGCGCGACAGACATATCGGGTTGCATGCCAAATTCGATCAGTTTTTCCTGGATAGTCGCCGCCTGATTGAGGCCCATGTAGAACACCAGCGTCTGTTTCTCTGCCGCCAGGTTTTCCCAGTCCAGCTCGCCGCCGGTTTTCAGGTGCCCGGTGACCAGACGTACACTCTGGGCGTAATCTCGATGGGTCAGTGGAATGCCGGAATAGGCGGAACAACCGGATGCTGCGGTAATACCTGGCACAACGGAGAATGGAATACCGGCATGGCACAGGGTTTCCAGCTCTTCGCCACCACGGCCAAAGATGAACGGGTCGCCACCTTTCAGGCGCACGACGCGTTTGCCCTGTTGCGCTTCACGCAGCAGGATCTGGTTAATTTCTTCCTGCGGTACGCAGTGGTAGCCCGCGCGTTTACCGACGAACACCCGGTCGGCATCGCGGCGTACAAGGTTCATGATGTCGTCGGATACCAGACGGTCATAAACCACGACATCCGCTTGCTGGATCTGCTGTAGACCTTTCAGCGTCAGCAGCCCGGCATCGCCAGGACCGGCGCCAACCAGCACTACTTCGCCTCGATGGTCCAACGGTTCGCTGAGCAACTGCTCGGTGGTTTCCTCGACTGCTTTCTGGTCACTGTTCGCCAGCGATTGCGCCAGGCGGTCATTCACGAACAATTTTTCCCAGAAGCGGCGACGTTCACCCATGCTGGCAAACTGTTCTTTCACTCGGGCGCGTAACTTGCCTGCATATTGCGCGACCTGGCCCAGATGCTGAGGCAGCACAGATTCAAGTCTTTCACGTAGCAGACGGGCAAGCACTGGCGATGTACCGCCGGAGGAGACCGCCACCATCAGCGGCGAGCGGTCGATAATGGAGGGCATGATAAAACTGGCTGCTTTTGGCGCATCGACCACGTTGCAGAAAATACGACGTGATTCTGCGGCGGTGCTGACGCTTTGGTTGACGGCATCGTCATCGGTGGCGGCAATAGCCAGCCAGCAGGTGTCGAGCAGGGATTCGTCGAACGGTCCCTCAACCAGCGTCAGCATGCCTTCATCTGCCCATACGGTGAACTGCGGAATAAACGCCAGCGCATTAACCGTTATACGGGCGCCCGCTTCCAGCAGTAACCGCGCTTTGCGTTCTGCGACATCACCACCGCCGACGATCAAGCAGTCGCGGTCACGTAGTTGACAAAATATAGGCAAATGATCCACGACATTACCCCTTAATTATTGGCAGTAGCCTCTGGCTGGTTGATTTTTGCCGGAACAGGACGCTCCGATTTTGGCGTAGCATACCAATAACCCAATCCCATGAATACGACACCGGACAAAGTATTACCGAGTGTCACCCACAACAGGTTATGACCAATTCCTGACAGGGTATAGGCTTCGCTGTGGTGGCCGAACCAGGAGAGGGCAAACAGCGTCATGTTGGCAACCGAGTGCTCGTAGCCGGAAGCGATAAACGCCAGTAGACACCACCAGATAGCGAGGAATTTTGCTGCGCCCTCGGTACGAATTGCCATCCAGATTGCCAGACAAACCAACCAGTTACACAGTGCGCCTTTAAAGAACAGCACCGTTGCTGGCGCGGTAGTTTTCGCCAACGCCACCGAATGGACGATGCTGGTATCGACCGGCAGCAGGCTACCGCCGCCCCAACTGTAAAGCAGAGCGACAAACACGGATCCGACCAGATTACCCAGCCAGGTTTGCGGCAAAATAGCCCACATCTGACCGTGACTGATGGTGCCCGCTTTGACGCCGAGCGTCAGGAACATGGTGTGACCGGTAAACAGTTCCGAACCGGCAATAATGACCAGCGTTAAAGCGATACCAAAGGTTGCACCCATTACCAGAGGACGAACGGACGGGTCGAGCAGATTACCGAGGGTGAAAATAAGAATGATGCCGAGACCGACGTAGGCCCCTGCCATTGCCGAACTGACCCAGAATCCGAGCGGGTTATTAGCCGAGAGGCGTGCGATGCGCGCAGCGTTAGCCGCACACTTATTAATAGTGTCTGTGAACATGTGTTGATTATCCTTGAAGTACAAACAATAAAAAGAAATCGTAACCGTAGGCCTGATGGCGCTACGCTTATCAGGTCTACAAATAAAAGACCTACAAATACGTCAAAAAAGGGAGGCGTTGCGCCTCCCAAAAAGTTATTAACCGCGCAGTTGCACCATGCCGTCTTTCACTCGGGCTTCGTAATGTTTCACGGAGAACTGTTCGTCTTCCATGCACAGACCGTCGCTTAAGCGAAAGCGCTGTTTTTTCAGCGGGCTGGCGACCCACAATTCGCCCTGATGTTCAGCAATGAGCCCACGAGAAAGCACGCTGGACTCGAAGAATGGGTCGATGTTGCTGATCGCAAACACCTGGTCGCTGTGATACGGGCGGAAAATCGCAACTTGCTCGCTACCTAACAGGGCGCAGACGCCTGTTGCAGGCAGAATGTCATCGATTTTGCAGATGTTTTTCCACTGGCTCATGCGTTTTCCTCCACCAGAGTCACCGGGATACGCTCATAGGGCGTGGCCGGACGATGTTGTTCACGTTCAGGCACAACCTGGACATTCGGATCGCGTTGATCGCTGTTGATAAAGTGTTTGAAGCGAACCTGTGCGGATGGGGTGTTAACCGTCTCTGTCCACTCGCAGACCACCGCTTCACGCAGACGGGCCATCTCTTCTTCCAGGTGCTGGTTCAGCCCCAGTTTGTCGTCGATGATGACCGATTTCAGATATTCGATACCGCCTTCCAGGTTGTCTAACCATGGTGCGGTTCGGGTCAGTTTGTCAGCGGTACGGATGTAGAACATCATGAAACGATCAAGGTATTTGAGCAGTGTTTCGCGGTCGATATCCGCTGCCAGCAGGTCTGCATGACGAGGTTTCATCCCGCCGTTACCGCAAACGTATAAGTTCCAGCCTTTCTCAGTGGCGATGATACCCACGTCTTTGCCTTGAGCTTCCGCACATTCACGGGTACAGCCGGAGACGCCGAATTTCATTTTGTGCGGGGTACGAATGCCCTTGTAGCGGTTTTCCAGCTCCACGCCGAATCCGACGCTATCGCCGACGCCATAACGGCACCAGGTACTGCCTACGCAGGTTTTCGCCATACGCAGGGCTTTGGCGTATGCGTGACCGGTTTCAAAGCCCGCTTCAATCAGCTGACGCCAGATTTCCGGCAGGTCATCTTTTTGCGCGCCGAACAGGCCGATACGCTGAGAACCGGTGATTTTGGTATACAGGTTAAATTCACGCGCGATACGGCCCACGGCCACCAGGCCTTCAGGAGTTATTTCTCCGCCCGCGGAGCGCGGGATCACGGAGTAGGTACCGTCTTTCTGGATGTTCGCCAGGAAGTTGTCGTTAGTGTCCTGCAGCGGCGTGTGCTGTGGTTTGAGGATGTACTCATTCCAGCAGGAGGCCAACAGGGAACCTACGGTTGGTTTACACACTTCACAGCCGTAGCCTTTCCCGTGTTTTGCCAGCAGCTCTTCGAAGGTTTTAATTCCTTCTACACGGATCAGATGGAACAATTCCTGACGCGAGTACGGGAAGTGTTCACACAGGTTGTTGTTGACTTCGATCCCCTGTTTCGCCAGTTCAGCGTTCAGGACCTGCGTTACCAACGGGATACACCCGCCGCAGCCGGTACCAGCTTTGGTTTCAGCTTTCAGCGCCGCAACGGTATGGCAGCCTTTGTTAATAGCGGCGATCAGCATGCCTTTGGTGACGTCGAAGCAGGAGCAAATCTGCGCGCTGTCCGGCAGTTTATCGACACCGATAGACGGCTTACCGCTGCCCGCGTGAGCTGGCAGAATCAGTGAGTCTGGGTTTTCCGGCAGTTCGATGGCGTTCAGCACCAGCTGCAGCAGGTTGCCGTAATCGCTGGTGTCACCGACTAAAACCGCCCCGAGCAGGGTTTTGTTATCTTCGCTAACGATGAGGCGTTTGTAGACTTCTTTGCTTTCGTCGAGATAGACGTAGCTACGGGCGCCCGGCGTGCGCGCATGCGCGTCGCCAATCCCGCCGACGTCAACACCAAGCAGCTTCAGCTTGGCGCTCAGATCCGCGCCTTCAAAGGCGTTTTCGGTTTCGAGAATATGGTCAACGGCAACCTGCGCCATTTTGTAGCCTGGAGCGACCAGGCCATACACGCGGTTGTTCCAACTGGCGCATTCGCCGATGGCATAGATGTCCGGATCAGAAGTCTGGCAAGTATCGTTAATCACAATACCACCGCGCGGCGCAACGTCGAGGCCGCATTGGGTGGCCAGTTTGTCGCGTGGGCGAATACCGGTAGAAAAGACGATGAAATCGACTTCCAGTTCGCTACCGTCGGCAAAACGCATGGTTTTGCGCGCTTCGGTGCCTTCCTGGACGATCTCTTTAGTGTTTTTGCTGGTGTGGACACGCACGCCCATGCTTTCAATTTTGCGACGTAACTGCTCGCCACCCATGTGATCCAGCTGTTCGGCCATCAGCATCGGGGCAAATTCAATCACGTGGGTTTCAACGCCGAGGCTTTTCAGCGCACCGGCGGCTTCCAGACCCAGCAGGCCACCGCCGACGACGGCACCGCGTTTGCTACGGCGCGCGCAAGACTCAATGGCGTTGAGGTCTTCGATGGTGCGGTAAACGAAGCAGTCTTGGGTTTCCGAACCTTTAATCGGTGGGATCCACGGATAAGAGCCTGTCGCCATGATCAGCTTATCGTAATAGACCGTACGACCCGCGCTGGAGTGGATCACCTTCTCCTGGCGGTTGATGGTGATTGCGCGCTCGCCCACTAACACCTTAACGCCATGCTTCTCGTAGAATCCTTCACGCACCAGAGAAAGTTCTTCGGCGGTGTGGTGGGAGAAGTAGGACGACAGATGGACACGGTCGTACGCTTTGCGGGGTTCTTCACAGAAGACGGTAATATCAAAATTGGCAGCGTCGGATTTATCAAGAAGATCCTCAATAAAGCGATGGCCGACCATACCATTACCGATAATAGCGAGTCTGACTTTGCTCATTTTTGCCTCGATTTCTTTTCTATTACTGCCTACCTTAACGATTCAGCAACCCCGCTTATTGATGCAAATCAAATTCGCCTTTATATACTCCTTAAGAGGTATATGGCTGATTTAACTGCATTTTTATAAGTTACGGAATTAACAGGCTTTTCGTGTTTGTATAAATAGCGTACAAATTAAGGGGTTTTTGTAAGAATTGGCCTACAGCACCAGAGAAAGAAGAGGTCGCGGGAATAGGCCGGAGGGCGTCTGCGCCTTATCCGGCCTACGAACAGCTTGTCTTGTAGGCCGGATAAGATGCGTTAGCATCGCCATCCGGCACTCAGATTAATGCGTTGCGGGTGCGTTATGCTGGCGATGACGCGTGACGAACCCAAGAATAAAGCACATCACGAATACGACCGCATACAAGCCGTTAGCCGTCTGCAATGCCGCCAGTGGACCGTTGTGCGCCACGATAGGGCCAGTGACCACGAAAGTGAGCATAGTACCGATGGTGCCACAGGTCAGAACGAAGTTAACCAGTTTAGGTGATGCGACCTTCGTCTGCTGGGAGCCGAGGGTAATGATGGTGGTATAAATCGCGCTGGAGAAGAAGCCCAACGTCAGAATGAACCACGGCATATGCTCCGGCGTACCGGTGATAAACAGATACATCAGGACGGTAGCCACACCCGCCAGTACGGTCAGGATGCGCTGCAAATCGAAGAAACGCAGGATAAAGCTAAATGCCCACATGCCAACCATGTAAGACATCCAGAAGTCGCTGACCAGTTTACCTGCGTCGTTCAGGCTCATGCCCAGACTTTTGGCGTATTCCGGCACCCAGGAGATAAAGCCCAACTGACCGAGGATGTAGCACAGCGCGGCGATCGCCAGGAACAGCACGCCAATGCCCCATTTTTCTTTTACCACAGGCGCGTCCGGTTGCTGTGCGTGTTTACCCAGCGCCGGGAATTCGCAGCCGAAGGTCAGCAGGAAAATGGCGACGTATACCAGGCCGATGCAGGCATAAACCCAATACCATTCGATGCTGCGCGCTAACAGGAATGCTGCCACCATCGGGAAAATCATGCCGGCCATGCTGAAGAAGGAGTCAGTAAACAGCAGGCGGGAACCGCGCTGGCGACCTTCGTACATCTGAGTCACCAGGAACGTACCAATCGACATGGTGATACCGCTCACCAGACCCAGTACAAACATGGCGGCTGAGAACAAGGCCAGGCTATGGCTGAGCATCAGTCCGGCGACCGCCAGAACCATCAGGATAAAGCCAAAGCGCAACTGGGTTTTCAGTGGCACAATTTCCATCAGCCATGCATTCAGAAAAATAGAGATCAGAATGCCGGCATTCAGAAAGGTGAAGGTGTTACTCATACTGGAAACGGGCAAATGGAAGTAATCTGCGATGTTTCCCATCACCATCCCGGTGACAATTACCAACGCGCCTGTCAGGGCGTAGGAGAGAAAGCTAATCCATGTGAGCTTGATGCGATTGCTGTTAGTCATGACTGGCCTGTATAGAAGTGTTAGGTGCATTGACTGCACCGTGAGCGGGCAGATTTTAGGCGCTTTAGTGATGCATTTAAATGTTTATTGGTAATTACTTGCTTCGTTACATTTTTTTATGTGATCTAGATCGCATTGAATCTTGAGGCTATAAGGTTACATTTGTTTCAAGTACGTAAAATTAAGTAAAGGGATGGCCTTGTTCTTGAAGGCTCTTTAGAATCAATTCACTTGCTTCATTTCTGCTCTTGTTAAGGAATTCTCATGCTCAAATCGACTCTGGCGGCTGTTGCAGCTGTTCTCGCTCTTTCTGCTCTTTCTCCCGCAGCACTGGCAGCAAAAGGTGACCCGCATGTCCTGCTGACAACCTCTGCCGGTAACATTGAGCTGGAGCTGAACAGTCAGAAAGCCCCGGTTTCAGTGCAAAACTTTGTCGATTATGTCAACAGCGGTTTCTATAACAACACCACGTTCCACCGCGTGATCCCTGGCTTCATGGTGCAGGGCGGCGGTTTTACCGAGCAGATGCAGCAGAAGAAACCTAACCCGCCAATCAAGAATGAAGCCGATAACGGACTGCGTAATACCCGCGGCACGATTGCCATGGCGCGTACAGCAGATAAAGACAGCGCGACCAGCCAGTTCTTTATCAACATTGCAGACAATGCGTTCCTCGATCACGGCCAGCGCGACTTTGGGTACGCGGTCTTCGGTAAAGTTGTGAAAGGTATGGATGTCGCGGATAAGATCTCTCAGGTGCAGACCCATGATGTTGGTCCTTACCAGAATGTCCCGTCAAAACCGATTGTTATCCTGTCTGCCAAAGTCCTGCCGTAAACGTATTTTGCGCGGGCAGTTCCTGTCCGCGTTCTTTCCCTTCTCTGCGTAACCTGAAATTGCCGCTTATACTTGTGGCAAGTGTCGGCTCATTCAGGGAGGTCACGTGAAAAAACTCACCGATAAACAAAAGTCCAGACTCTGGGAACAACGGCGAAATGCCAATTTCCAGGCCAGTCGGCGGCTGGAAGGCGTGGATATTCCACGGGTGACTCTGAGCACGGAAGACGCCCTGGCGCGTCTTGAAGAGTTGAGGGGGCACTATGAGCGATAAATTCGGTGATGGACGCGATCCCTATTTGTATCCGGGCCTGAATGTCATGCGTAACCGTCTGGGGATTCATCAGGCACAGCGCCTGGCGCAGGCGGCGTATGAACTGACGGCGCTGCGTGCGGCCACTATCGAATTAGGCCCGCTTAAACGGGGCTTGCCGCATCTGTGCGCCATTCATCGCCAACTGTATCGGGATATTTTTGACTGGGCGGGACATCTGCGAGAAGTGGATATTTACCAGGGCGAGACCCGCTTTTGCCATTTCGCTTATATCGAGAAAGAGGGCAATGTGTTGATGCAGGACCTGGAAGACGAGTCCTGGTTGGTGGGGTTACCGGAAGATAAGTTTGTGGATCGTCTTGCGCACTATTATTGCGAAATCAACGTGCTGCATCCGTTTCGTATTGGCAGCGGTCTGGCGCAGCGAATTTTCTTCGAACAGTTAGCGATTCATGCTGGGTATATATTGAGCTGGGATGACATTCCGGTTGAGGAGTGGAACCTGGCTAATCAGAGTGGGGCGATGGGTGACCTGTCTACGCTTCGGGCGATATTTCGTAAAGTGGTAAGCGAAGCCCCGGAAACTGAGTAGAATAGCGCGGTTCTTATGTACCGGAGCCGCCATGATCCTGCTTATCGATAACTATGATTCTTTTACCTGGAACCTGTACCAATACTTCTGCGAACTGGGCGCTGATGTCCTTGTCAGGCGCAACGACGAACTGACGCTGGCGCAAATCGACGCGCTAAGCCCGCAAAAAATCGTAATATCCCCAGGCCCCTGCACGCCGGATGACGCTGGGATCTCATTGGATGTTATTCGTCATTTCGCGGGCAAGACGCCCCTGCTGGGTGTTTGTCTGGGACATCAGGCTATGGCGCAGGCCTTTGGCGCGACAGTGGTTCGGGCAGCTAAAGTGATGCACGGTAAAACCTCGCCAATTACGCATAACGGGCAGGGTGTTTTTCAGGGGCTCGCCAACCCTTTAACGGTGACGCGCTACCATTCTCTGGTGGTTGCCCCCGCGACGCTTCCTGACTGCTTTGAGGTGACGGCCTGGAGTGAAACGCAGGAGATTATGGGCATTCGTCACCGCGAGTGGGATATGGAAGGGGTGCAGTTTCACCCGGAGAGTATTCTCAGCGAGCAGGGGCATCAACTGCTGGCTAATTTCCTCAACCGGTGATTTGTGGTTGCTATTCAGTGATTTTTTATTCATATTTTGTGATTATAATTTCACTAACATTTCTGCTTAACAGGGTGGCAATGACATGGCAACTGAACAAACTGCAATTACGCGCGCGACATTCGATGAAGTGATTCTGCCGATTTATGCACCGGCTGAGTTTATCCCGGTAAAAGGAAAAGGGAGTCGAGTCTGGGATCAACAGGGCAAAGAGTATGTTGATTTTGCGGGCGGCATTGCAGTTACTGCACTAGGGCATTGCCATCCGGCCCTGGTGGAGGCGTTAAAAACCCAGGGTGAAACCCTGTGGCATACCAGCAACGTTTTCACCAACGAACCGGCGTTGCGCCTGGGCCGTAAAATCATTGATGCGACCTTCGCCGAGCGCGTGCTGTTCATGAACTCGGGTACCGAAGCTAACGAAACCGCCTTTAAGCTGGCGCGCCACTATGCCTGCGTGCGCCATAGCCCGTTCAAAACCAAAATCATTGCCTTCCACAATGCGTTTCACGGTCGTTCGCTGTTTACCGTGTCCGTCGGCGGGCAGCCAAAATACTCTGACGGTTTTGGACCAAAACCAGCGGATATCATCCATGTACCGTTTAACGATCTGCATGCGGTCAAAGCGGTGATGGACGATCACACCTGTGCGGTGGTGGTTGAGCCTATTCAGGGGGAAGGTGGCGTCACTGCGGCAACGCCGGAATTCCTGCAAGGTTTGCGTGAACTTTGCGACCAACACCAGGCGCTATTGGTATTGGATGAAGTGCAGAGCGGGATGGGCCGTACCGGCGATCTGTTTGCCTATATGCACTACGGCGTGACGCCGGATATCCTCACCAGCGCGAAGGCTCTCGGCGGCGGCTTCCCGGTGAGCGCGGTGCTGACCACCCAAGAGATTGCCTCCGCATTTCATGTGGGTTCGCACGGTTCCACTTATGGTGGCAATCCGCTGGCCTGCGCAGTTGCGGGGGCCGCGTTTGATATCATCAACACGCCGGAAGTGTTAGAAGGTATTCAGGCTAAACATCAGGCGTTTGTCCAACATTTGCACAAAATTGATCAACAGTTCGACATTTTCAGCGAGATTCGCGGGATGGGGCTGCTGATTGGCGCCGAGCTGAAGCCGCAGTTTAAAGGCCGGGCGCGCGATTTCCTGTATGCCGCCGCGCACGAAGGGGTGATGGTACTCAACGCCGGACCGGACGTGATGCGTTTCGCGCCGTCGCTGGTAGTTGAGCAGGCGGATATCGATGAAGGGATGCAGTGTTTCGCACAAGCGGTAGCGAAAGTCGTTGCCTGATTACCTGTTGCCGGATAAGCACAGCGCATCCGGCAGTCGATCTTAACCTTTCATGTCCCGCAGACGGCGGCTCAGCCAGATTCCGTGGTGCGGTCGCTGACGCCATGCTACCGACGAAATGGTGTGCATGGTGTTCAGATGCCCCAGTATCCGTTGCAGATGCTGCTCAAGGGTGCTTAACGGACCGTGGGATAGCATCTCTGGCGCTTCGAGAATATTCACATCGCCTGAGCTTCCCGGTCCGTCATATTCCAGCCGCTGCTGACAGCGCTGGAGCGCAATTTCACAGGATTCCAGATACCGCTGCGCTAAATCCGGCGTCAGCATTGTGTGTTCCCTTGCCAGTGTGGTCATCGCGTTGATGTGCTCGACGATGAACTGGCTGTGCGTGACCCACAGTTTCATGTCCGCCAGGTAGTGCGAGTTGAATCCTGGCTCCTGCATCGCCTGGTTCAGTGAGTTGAACAACGTGTTATGCGCCTGATTGACCCGCATGCGTTGATACGCCAGCGGCGTGGCCTGCGGATCGTTACTGAGGATCAGGCGAATGGCCTCCTGATCGGCTTCTAACGCATCATGGGCGTTCTTACGCAGCAGGCCGCTCTGCCACTGCGGCCACAGCCAGAGTGTACCGCCAAAGGCGATTAAGCAGCCAATAACCGTATCGACAAACCGCGGCACGATAAACTGTTCTCCGTTCAGCGTCAGCAGTTGCAGGGTGTATACCGCCGTGACCGTAAAGCCGACGGTAGCCCAGCCGTAGTTTTTGCGCATGATCAGATAGCTACCCAGGGTAATCAGCAGCATGCCTGCCAGCGTGTAACCTTCCTGAATATGAAAGTGCAGGGTGACCCCGGCAATGACCAGTCCAACGAGCGTTCCTGCTGAACGGTGTAAAATACGTACCCGGGTTGCTCCGTAGCCATTTTGCGTGACGAACAGGATCGTCATCAAAATCCAGTAAGGCTTTGGCAGGTGTAAAGCGCTGCCCATCAGGCTGGCGATACTCAGCATGACGCTGATGCGCCCGGCATTACGTAGCGCCGGCGATTTCAACGACAGATAGTTTTTCAGGGCCGGGATCAGCGGCAACCGACGCTGCTTGTCTGCCATTAAATCTCGGGCGTACAGCGGTCGCTGGGTGCGTAGCACGCGGGCAATACGGCTGAAGTGCCAGTAGCAAAATTGTCCCACCGGATTGTCCGGATGCTGGTTGGCGATTTTCTCCAGCGTGCCAATCTGCTTGTCCATCGAGAAACGGGTCGGCAAGCGGTGATACAAAATATCATCGGCCAGTACCCGAAGGCGTTCGGCGACGGTGCGCGCATTCCAGCGAATCACCTGTTCGGCGTGGCTACGTTCGACCAGCTTTTGCACCTCTTCCGGCTGGTGAAGGCTGACGGAAATATGCTCCTGCAAGTCCAGTGCCTCCTGAAAGGCACGCAGCAGGCGCTTGTAATCGTTGTTGCGATGCGCCGACAGCATATGCATTTGCTGGTAGCACTGGGTAATCAGATCCACCGCTTTCTGCTGGCGAACCAGCAGGGGAGGCAACGCTTTTTCCGGATCGGCATGCTGGGTCAGCAGGCTGTACTTGGCCTCACAGTAATCGGCTAATTCACGGTACAACAAGCTGAGCGATTCACGGAGCGGCTGCTCGCGCCACATCCAGAACCAGAACCAGTTGAACAGGCCGTACCATAACGTGCCCAGCGCATAGATCAGCAACGGTTCCCAGACGGGCATGTTCCCGACCAGGCTTAGCGTGAAAATCGCGGCGATAAGTGAGGCCGGTAACAGTCGGGCATGCAGAGGGCTTAGCTCGGCGGTTACGCCAAGAATCAGCGTCAGTCCGGTGAGGATAAGCGGCAGCGGTATGGCCTGTGCCAGCAGCAACTGCATGATCAGACTGCAACCGGCAAACAAAGACGCGCCAATAGCTAAACGTTTGAAAAAGCGCTTATGCGGGGTATCAAGACCGGCAATGTTGCAGCAGGCAGGGACCAGGGAGAAGAGGAGTCCCAGATGAAGCTGACCGATGATCAGACCAACAGCCACAGGTAAACATAGCACCAGCGTCTGCCGTAGTGCGTAGTTGATCTCTGGGTGGTATATCAGTCTTCGCCACATCGGTGTAAACAAAAGTGGCGCATCACTGAGTAACGCGCCACTTCGATGGGGTTAACGGGTGCCGTAGACGACGATGGTCTTACCGTGTGCGGAGATCAGATTTTGATCTTCCAGCATCTTCAGAATACGACCAACGGTCTCACGGGAGCAGCCAACGATCTGGCCGATTTCCTGACGGGTGATTTTAATCTGCATGCCGTCCGGGTGGGTCATCGCATCAGGCTGTTTCGCCAGATTCAGCAGAGTCTGCGCGATACGACCCGTTACGTCGAGGAAGGCTAGGTTGCCGACTTTTTCAGACGTGACCTGCAGGCGACGAGCCATCTGTGAAGACAGGCGCATCAGAATATCCGGGTTGACCTGGATTAATTGGCGAAATTTTTTGTATGAAATTTCAGCGACTTCACATGCGGTTTTGGCACGTACCCAGGCGCTACGTTCCTGACCTTCTTCGAAGAGGCCTAATTCACCAATAAAATCGCCCTGATTCAGATAAGAAAGGATCATTTCTTTCCCTTCTTCATCTTTGATCAGCACTGCCACTGAGCCTTTAACGATGTAATACAACGTTTCCGCTTTTTCACCCTGGTGAATCAGCGTGCTCTTCGATGGGTACTTATGAATATGGCA
Source organism: Citrobacter sp. Cb004 (assembly GCF_030337065.1). Classification (NCBI taxonomy): domain Bacteria; kingdom Pseudomonadati; phylum Pseudomonadota; class Gammaproteobacteria; order Enterobacterales; family Enterobacteriaceae; genus Citrobacter; species Citrobacter sp. Cb004. The sequence continues at coordinate 132,578 of NZ_JAOWCH010000069.1, forward strand.
ATGAGACAAGAACCATTCGAGAGTCGGGTCTGTTTGCGGTTTGCCAAGCACCATGCGCGGTTATCCTCTGTTATAAGCTGTCTCCAGAGCCAGAAAACGACGCTGCCTCTGGGTTTGCAAAAATATGCTTCCCGCTACCTGGGAAAGGGGCTGTCAAAAATTAACTGCAGCCTGTAATGTGATGTCCTCTGCATACATGCAGTACGTCAATGTATTACTGTAGCATCCTGACTGTTTTAGCATAGCTTTCGCCGTGTGTCTCCTGGTGTCTCGCTTCAGCATGACGCAGGTCGCCTTCCGTTGCGAGAATTGTTATGTACGCGTAATCTGTCAGGAAAATTGAAACATTGGAGTTACGAAATATGCAAGCGCGTGTAAAGTGGGTTGAAGGGTTAACCTTCCTCGGTGAGTCCGCCTCTGGTCACCAAATTTTGATGGACGGTAACTCCGGTGATAAAGCGCCGAGCCCGATGGAAATGGTATTAATGGCTGCGGGCGGTTGCAGCGCAATTGATGTGGTTTCGATCCTGCAAAAAGGTCGTCAGGATGTGACCAACTGCGAAGTGAAACTGACCTCAGAGCGTCGTGATGAAGCGCCGCGCCTGTTTACCCACATTAACCTGCATTTCATCGTAACGGGTAACGATCTGAAAGATGCGTCCGTTTCGCGCGCAGTCGATCTCTCTGCGGAAAAATATTGCTCCGTGGCGCTGATGCTGGAAAAGGCGGTGAACATTACCCACTCCTATGAAGTGGTTGCTGCTTCGTGATGTCATGCCTGATGGCGTTTCACTTATCAGGCCTACAGGATATAAACGCGTAGGCCGGATAAGGCATCAGCCGCCATCCGGCAAAATAACACCTTACTCTATCTTTTTGCCTTCCATCAGTCGCTGGACCAGCGGCAGCATAATCAATTCCATCGCCAGACCCATTTTCCCGCCCGGAACAACCAACGTATTGATATGGGAAATGAATGATCCCTGCAGCATGGCCAGTAGCCACGGGAAGTCGATCCCTTCCAGGTTCCGAAAATGAATCACGACAAAGCTTTCATCCAGGGATGGAATACTTTTGGCGGCAAAGGGGTTGGAGGTATCAACGGTCGGTACGCGCTGGAAGTTAATATGCGTACGGGAAAACTGCGGCGTAATGTAATTGATGTAATCGTCCATTGAGCGCACCACTGAGTCCATCACCGCTTCGCGCGAGTGTCCCCGCTCGCTGGTATCGCGGGTCAGCTTCTGAATCCATTCCAGGTTCACGATCGGCACTACGCCAACCAGCAGATCGACATGCCGGGCCACGTTTTGCTGTGGGGTTACGACGCCGCCGTGCAGTCCTTCATAGAACAGGACATCCGTCGGTTCAGGCAGAGGCTGCCAGGGCGTAAATGTACCCGGAACCTGATTCCACGGTACGGCCTCATCGTAGGTGTGCAGATATTTTCGCGACTGACCTTTGCCCGTCTGGCCGTATTCGATGAAGGTTTGCTCCAGCAGACCGAAGTCATTAGCTTCGGGGCCGAAATAGCTGATATGCCGCCCGGCATCGCGCGCTTTGCGAATCGCCATGTCCATTTCCGGACGGGTATAACGATGAAAACTGTCACCTTCCACCTCGGCGGCGCGCAGATTTAACTGCGCGAAAATTTTACGAAACGCGAGGCTGGTGGTGGTGGTCCCCGCGCCGCTGGACCCTGTTACCGCAATCACCGGATGTTTGGCAGACATAACAACTCCATGAATAGGTTGAATTTTTATTATAGTCGGCCGTCGGCTACGGATTACTCGTGAATCTGCTTCCTCGGCATAATGTTGACCGTTTCATGCAGTTCGGACCATACCAGCACGGCTTCACCAGATTGGAGTTGGCGTTTGACGTCGGCGACTTTTTGTTCGAGCGAGCGTTCATGTTCACCATAATCGGTGCCTTCGCGCAAGACAAAGCTTTCAATCAGATTGTCCAGCGCGTCCGGGGAGATGTCTTGCCAGGGGATGATCATGATGATGCCTCCAGATACGTTGTCAGCCAGTCCGGGATTCTGGATTCCAGCCACATCTCAGGACGGCGCACCGTACCGCCAATGAATCCGACGTGGCCGCCGTGTTCCGTCAGTTGATACTCTACCTGTGAGGGCAGATTTTCCGGTTTAGGGATCACGTGATGATCCATAAACGGATCGTCCTTGGCATGGATAATCAGCGTGGGTTTGGCGATCTGGTTGAGCAACGGCATAGCGCTACACTGACGGTAATAGTCTATAGCATCGGCGAAACCGTGGATTTTTGCGGTGATCAGATCGTCAAAATCGCGAATGCGACGCAGAGATTTCAACTGGCCCAGACTCACCGGCAGCGAGCCTGGATATGCCTCTAGCTTGCGCGAGGCATTGGCTTTCAACAGGTTTAGCAGGTAGCGCTGATAGACCCGGGAGAATCCCTTGTCCATATGGTAACTACAGGCTTCCAGCACGAAAGGCGCGGAAACGATAACCGCGGCATCAATTGGAATCTCAGTACCTTCTTTTGCCAGCAGGCAGGCCAGCATGTTTCCACCGAGCGAATAGCCTACCGCCGCGGTCGGCACGCGACCGAACTCACGTGCCAGCCAGTGTAAAAACCAGGTGCCATCTTCTGTTTCACCGGAGTGATAAATACGGTTCAGACGATTGGGTTCGCCGCTGCAGCCGCGAAAATGCATCACCACGCCCAGCCAGCCGCGCTTTTGCGCTGCTTCAATCAGGCCATGTGCGTACGGGCTGTTCAGACTGCCTTCCAGACCGTGAAAAACCACCAGGCGCGGTTTATGTTTCGCCTGTTGCGGATCTTCACTCCATGCCAGATCGACAAAATCACCGTCGGGCAATTCCAGACGCTGCCAGTGGGCGTCGAATTTCACCTTGCGGCGAATTAAACGCGGTAGCATCGTCTGCAGATGGCGGTTACTGATACCGCGCATCGGACGGAATTCTCGTGAATCGTCGGTATGTGGAGTTATTTCTGTGGACGTGATTTCAACCATAACACCAGAGCAATTAATAATCGGAAAGAATAACTATACCGCGCACAGCGCGTGCGGGTTAGCCAATATGTGATTTTGTCGCGAGTCAGTCAGCAGGCAATCATCGGCTATAGTGCCGGATGGCGGCTTCGCCTTATCCGGCACTCATGATTACTCGGCCAGCATCTGCTCAAGCTGTTCCTGAGCCTCCAGCCAGGCCATCTCGCACTCTTCCAGTCCGGATTTCGCACTGGCCTGCTGCTGCAAGCATGCCGTGAGTTCGGCTTTGCGGCTTTGGTCGTACAGCTCGCTATCGCCGAGTTTTTCTTCCGCCTGTGCCAGCTGTGCGTGCAGTTTCTCCATCTCTTTTTCCAGACGGGTAATCTCTTTACGTAGCGGTTGCGTCAGGGTGCGCAGTTCAGCTTCGCGACGCTTCTGGTCTTTACGTGCCTGGGCGCTGTTAACGCTCTCTTTTGCCGGTTCGTCGCTCTGGTTTTCCTGTTTTTGCACATCGCTCAGCCACTGCTGATAATCCTCAAGATCGCCATCAAACGGCTCGACTTTCTTGTCGTGCACCAGATAGAGGTCATCGGTAGTGGAGCGAATCAGGTGACGGTCGTGCGAGACCACAACCAGTGCGCCTTCGAAATCGATCAGCGCTTCGGTCAGCGCCTGACGCATATCCAAATCCAGGTGGTTGGTCGGTTCATCAAGCAGCAGCAGGTTCGGGCGCTGCCAGACGATCAATGCCAGCACCAGACGCGCTTTTTCACCACCGGAGAAGCGGCGAGTCTCTTCGCTGACTTTATCGCCCTGGAAGCCGAATCCGCCGAGGTAGTCTCGCAGTTTCTGCTCCAGCTCCTGCGGCGCCATGCGCGCCAGGTGCTGTATAGGTGATTCATCGGCGCGTAAAAACTCCAGCTGGTGCTGTGCGAAGTAACCCAGCTTGATGCCTTTTGCCAGGCCAATCTCGCCGCTGATGGGGGCCAGTTCGCCGGCCAGCAGCTTAATCAGCGTAGATTTACCCGCGCCGTTGCGTCCGAGCAGGCCGATGCGAGACCCCGGCACCAGATTCAGTTTGATCGAATCGAGAATGACGCGGTCGCCGTAGCCGGCGCTGACCTTTTCCATCTTTAACAGCGGGTTCGGCAGGCTTTCCGGCTCGCGGAAGCTGAAGTGGAACGGGTTGTCCACGTGCGCAGGGGCAATCAGCTCCATGCGTTCCAGCATTTTGATACGGCTCTGCGCCTGCTTTGCTTTGGTGGCTTTAGCGCGGAAACGATCGATATAGCTTTGCAGATGCGCCACGCGCTCCTGCTGGCTTTCGTACATTGCCTGTTGCTGTGCGAGGCGGGTCGCACGCTGGATTTCAAACGCGCTGTAGTTGCCGGTGTACTCGAACATCGTTTGCTGTTCGATATGAATAATTTTATCCACCACCGGGTCGAGGAAGTCGCGGTCGTGGGAGATCAAAATCAGCGTGCCCTGATAGCTTTTCAGCCATCTTTCCAGCCAGATCACCGCGTCGAGATCGAGGTGGTTGGTCGGTTCATCGAGCAGCAGCAGGTCTGAACGGCAAATCAGCGCCTGAGCCAGGTTGAGACGCATACGCCAGCCACCGGAGAAATCGCTGACGGGACGTTCAAGCTGTTCGTTGGAGAAGCCGAGGCCATGCAGCAGGCTGGCGGCGCGTGAGCGCACGGTCCAGGCGTCGATGGCATCCAGCTTGCCATGGACGGTGGCAATGGCATGTCCATCGTTACGTTCGTTGGCATCGTTCAACTGTGCTTCCAGTTGACGATACTCGCGGTCGCCGTCAATCACATACTCCAACGCCGGCTGTGGCAACGCAGGCGTTTCCTGATTAACCCACGCGAGCTGCCAGTTTCCCGGATAAGTAAATCCTCCGGCGTCGGCGCTGAATTCATTTTTCAGCAATGCCAGCAGGGTAGATTTACCGCAGCCATTTTTACCTACCAGGCCAACTTTCTGCCCTGGATTAATGGTGGCCGTGGCATTTTCCAGCAAGACGCGCACGCCGCGACGAATTTGTAACGATGAGAAAACAATCATAAGGCGCCGTATGTTCAGACTATGTTAATTTATCATTATGATAATGTAATGTGTGGGCCATTTGCCGCACCGAGGCGCAATGGTAGCCCAAAACGTCGAAAATAGACAAAAGACAAAACCGGGAGGGGGATGATGTTCCAGCCAGCGAAAGTCTTGCTGCTGTATGCCCATCCGGAATCTCAGGACTCGGTCGCGAACCGGGTACTGCTTAAACCGGCCATGCAGCTCAGCAATGTTACCGTGCACGACCTGTACGCGCACTATCCTGACTTTTTTATCGACATTCCGCATGAGCAGGCGCTGCTGCGCGAGCATGATGTGATTGTTTTTCAGCATCCGCTCTACACCTATAGCTGCCCGGCTTTGTTAAAGGAGTGGCTTGACCGCGTACTGAGCCGAGGATTTGCCAGCGGCCCCGGGGGGAATCAACTGGCGGGAAAGTACTGGCGGAGCGTTATCACTACCGGCGAGCCGGAAAGCGCCTACCGCTATGACGCGCTAAACCGTTATCCAATGAGCGATGTACTGCGCCCTTTTGAGCTAACGGCCGGTATGTGCCGCATGCACTGGATGAGCCCTATCATTGTCTACTGGGCCAGACGGCAAACGAAGCAGGAGCTGGGCAGCCATGCGAAAGCGTATGGTGACTGGCTGGCGAATCCGATCCCTGTGGGAGGCCGCTGATGGAAGGTTCTGATTTATTGACAGCCGGCGTGTTGTTCCTCTTCGCGGCGGTGGCTGCAGTTCCTCTGGCCTCAAAACTGGGTATCGGTCCGGTGCTGGGTTACTTGCTGGCGGGGATTGCTATTGGCCCATGGGGATTAGGGTTCATCAGCGATGTGGATGAAATCTTACACTTTTCCGAACTGGGCGTAGTTTTTCTGATGTTCATCATTGGGCTGGAACTTAATCCAGCCAAATTGTGGCAATTGCGGCGTTCAATTTTTGGCGTCGGCGCCGCGCAGGTGATGCTAAGTGCGGTCGTGCTGGCAGGGCTACTGATGCTTACAGCGTTCTCCTGGCAGGCGGCAGTGGTTGGCGGCATTGGTCTGGCGATGTCATCCACCGCTATGGCGCTACAGTTGATGCGCGAAAAAGGCATGAATCGCAGTGAATCCGGACAACTGGGCTTTTCGGTGCTGCTATTTCAGGATCTGGCGGTGATCCCCGCATTGGCGCTGGTTCCGCTGCTGGCGGGGTCTGCTGACGAACATTTTGACTGGATCAAAGTAGGGATGAAGGTGCTGGCCTTTGCCGGCATGCTGATTGGCGGGCGCTATTTGCTGCGTCCGGTTTTCCGCTTTATTGCGGATTCTGGCGTGCGGGAAGTGTTCACCGCCGCCACGCTGCTGTTAGTGCTGGGTTCTGCTTTATTTATGGATGCGCTGGGTCTGTCGATGGCGCTGGGGACCTTTATAGCGGGCGTTCTGCTGGCGGAAAGCGAATACCGACATGAGCTGGAAACGGCAATCGATCCGTTTAAAGGCCTGTTGCTTGGCCTGTTTTTTATCTCCGTAGGTATGTCGCTTAATCTTGGCGTGCTCTATACCCATATTTTGTGGGTGGCGGCGAGCGTGATGGTGCTGGTGGTCGTAAAAATGCTGGTGCTGTATGTACTGGCGCGTCTTAACGGCATGAGAAGCTCAGAACGGATGCAGTTTGCCGGGGTTTTAAGCCAGGGCGGTGAATTCGCTTTCGTGCTGTTTTCAACGGCCTCTTCCCAACGGCTGTTTCAGGGTGACCAAATGGCGCTGTTGTTGGTGACCGTCACGCTGTCGATGATGACCACACCGCTGGTGATGAAGTTGATTGATAAATGGCTCTCCCGCCAGTTTAACGGCACGGATGAAGAAGATGAAAAACCCTGGGTGGAAGATGATAAACCGCAGGTGATTGTGGTGGGTTTCGGGCGCTTTGGTCAGGTTATTGGTCGTCTGTTGATGGCCAATAAAATGCGTATTACCGTCCTGGAAAGAGATATCAGCGCAGTGAATTTAATGCGCAAATATGGCTATAAGGTCTATTACGGTGATGCCACGCAGGTGGATCTATTGCGTTCCGCGGGTGCAGAAGCCGCACAGTCTATTGTTATTACCTGTAATGAACCTGAAGACACTATGAAGCTGGTGGAGCTGTGCCAACAGTATTTTCCGCATTTGCATATTCTTGCGCGTGCGCGCGGACGTGTAGAGGCGCATGAGTTATTACAGGCTGGTGTGACGCAGTTTTCCCGCGAAACGTTTTCCAGTGCGCTGGAGTTAGGGCGAAAAACGCTGGTTACGCTAGGGATGCATCCGCACCAGGCTCAGCGCGCTCAGTTGCATTTTCGGCGGCTGGATATGCGCATGTTGCGGGAACTGATCCCCATGCACACGGATACGGTACAAATCTCCCGAGCCAGGGAAGCCCGGCGCGAGCTTGAGGAGATTTTCCAACGAGAGATGCAGCAAGAGCGACGTCAGCTGGATGGCTGGGATGAATTTGAGTAGAGGTAACCATGGCAATTCGTAAACGTTTTATCGCAGGCGCAAAATGTCCGTCCTGCCAGGCGCAGGATACGCTGGCGATGTGGCGCGAAAATAATATCGATATTGTTGAGTGTGTTAAGTGCGGTCATCAGATGCGGGAAGCGGATAAAGAGGCGCGCGAGCACGTTCGCAAAGAAGAGCAAGTGATCGGGATTTTTCATCCGGACTAGCGATATGGCGCAGCTTTTTTTAAGCTAGAGGGTACACGGGTGCAGAATTCCGCTACAATCTGCGCCACTATTCTTTCCATGCTCAGGAGATATCATGAAAGTAGCAAAGGACCTGGTGGTCAGCCTGGCCTATCAGGTACGTACAGAAGACGGTGTGTTGGTTGATGAGTCTCCGGTGAGTGCACCGCTGGACTACCTGCATGGTCACGGTTCCCTGATTTCTGGCCTGGAAACAGCGCTGGACGGTCATGAAGTTGGCGACAAATTCGATGTTGCTGTTGGCGCAAACGACGCATACGGTCAGTACGACGAAAACCTGGTGCAGCGCGTTCCTAAAGACGTCTTCATGGGCGTTGACGAACTGCAGGTTGGCATGCGTTTCCTGGCTGAAACTGACCAGGGTCCAGTACCGGTAGAAATTACCGAAGTGGAAGACGACCACGTTGTGGTTGACGGTAACCACATGCTGGCTGGCCAGAACCTGAAATTCAACGTAGAAGTTGTCGCTATCCGCGAAGCGACCGAAGAAGAGCTGGCTCACGGCCACGTTCACGGTGCGCACGGTCACGACCACGATCATGACCACGGTCATGACGGTTGCTGCGGTGGTCACGGTCACGACCATGGTCACGAGCACGGTGGCGAAGGCTGCTGCGGCGGTGGCGGTAAAGGTAACGGCGGCGGTTGCGGTTGCCACTAATCGTTATACGGCATAAAAAAAAGCGGGAATATCCCGCTTTTTTTATGTCTCAATAATGTGGCGGCGGGGTCTCTTCAGACTGCGACGCGATGTGGGACGGCTGCGTGGCCTTGAGCTTCTCCGTCAATAAACGCAGATGGTCGCGGAGTTTTGCCATTTCCAGTTCATGCGCGGTCACCGTCACGTTGAGTTCTTCAATGGTTATCTCCTGAAATGCCAGGCGACTTTCCAGTTCAGCCAGGCGAGTTTCCATTGTTGTATCCTGCATGATTCACCTCTTTCTTTTTTCTCCGGCAGATCGCGGACTGCGGCGAATTCTACTTAACTTTGCCTGTTTGCACAGCACTCAATCTTCGGTCACGAAACTAATTTAAACAAAAAGAGTCTGAAAAGTGGTGATAATAGGGCGTGCCCGTATGTTGATTTGTTCTGCAACGCTTTATAGTACATTTTTATGTTAGCTAACCTTGGGGTGAGATGCCCCGGCCCTGGAGATATGGATGAAATCACTGTTTAAAGTAACGCTGCTGGCGACCACAATGGCTGTTGCTCTGCATGCCCCGATCACCTTCGCTGCTGACGCTGCGAAACCAGCCGCTACTGCTGACAGCAAAGCAGCATTCAAGAATGACGACCAAAAAGCCGCTTACGCGCTGGGCGCGTCCCTGGGTCGTTATATGGAAAACTCTCTGAAAGAGCAGGAAAAACTGGGCATCAAACTGGATAAAGATCAGCTGATCGCTGGCGTTCAGGATGCGTTTGCAGACAAGAGCAAACTGTCTGACCAGGAAATCGAACAAACTCTGCAGGCGTTTGAAGCACGCGTGAAGAGCTCCGCTCAGGCGAAAATGGAAAAAGACGCGGCTGACAATGAAGCCAAAGGTAAAGTTTACCGCGAGAAATTTGCTAAAGAGAAGGGCGTTAAAACCTCTTCTACTGGCCTGGTCTATAAAGTAGAGAAAGAAGGTACCGGCGCTGCACCGAAAGATAGCGATACCGTGGTAGTCAACTACAAAGGTACGCTGATTGACGGTAAAGAGTTTGATAACTCTTATACCCGCGGTGAGCCGCTCTCTTTCCGTCTTGACGGTGTTATCCCAGGCTGGACCGAAGGCCTGAAAAACATCAAGAAAGGCGGCAAAATCCAGCTGGTTATCCCGCCGGATCTGGCTTACGGCAAAACCGGCGTACCGGGCATTCCGGCTAACTCTACGCTGGTCTTTGATGTTGAACTGTTAGACATCAAACCGGCACCGAAAGCCGATGCGCAGCCAGATGCTGCACCGGCTGCTAAAGCTGCGGACAGCAGCAAAAAGTAAGTAACCAGACACCGCCGCCCACAGGGCGGCGGTTTTTTATTATCGACAGGATATAATTAATACTGGAAAGCGCCTTGTGCGCTGTATTACTTTAGATGCCCCTATAATAGTGATGAGCCTGCCCTGACAACATAACGACAGGCTCCTGAAAAGGAGTGCTTTTTTTCATGTCCAGGTCGCTTTTAACCAACGAAACCAGTGAGCTAGATTTACTGGATCAACGTCCTTTCGATCAAACCGATTTCGATATCCTCAAATCCTACGAAGCGGTTGTGGACGGGTTGGCGATGCTCATTGGTTCCCATTGTGAAATCGTATTGCACTCTTTGCAGGATTTGAAATGCTCGGCCATCCGCATTGCTAACGGTGAACACACGGGCCGCAAAATTGGCTCGCCGATTACTGACCTTGCGTTGCGTATGCTGCATGATATGACGGGTGCGGATAGCAGCGTGTCGAAGTGTTACTTCACACGTGCGAAAAGCGGTGTCTTGATGAAGTCGGTGACGATTGCCATTCGCAACCGTGAGCATCGCGTGATTGGTCTGCTGTGCATCAACATGAACCTTGATGTTCCATTCTCGCAGATAATGAATACCTTTATCCCACCGGAAACCCCGGAAGTGGGTTCTGCCGTTAACTTCGCTTCTTCGGTGGAAGACCTGGTTACCCAAACGTTGGAGTTCACGATTGAAGAAGTGAATGCCGATCGTAATGTTTCCAACAATGCCAAGAATCGCCAGATTGTCCTGAATCTGTATGAGAAAGGTATCTTCGATATTAAAGATGCCATTAACCAGGTCGCCGATCGGCTGAACATCTCCAAGCACACGGTTTACCTCTATATTCGTCAGTTCAAAAGCGGCGATTTCCAGGGGCAAGACAAGTAATGCGTTTTGCCATTATGGTGACGGGGCCAGCTTATGGCACGCAGCAGGCGAGCAGCGCGTTGCAATTTGCTCATGCGTTACTCAAAGAAGGGCATGACCTATGCAGCGTCTTTTTCTATCGTGAAGGTGTGTATAACGCCAACTTCCTGACTTCACCTGCCAGTGATGAATATGATCTGGTGCGGGCCTGGCAACAGCTGAACCAGCAGCATGGCGTGACGCTGAATATCTGTGTAGCTGCGGCGCTGCGTCGCGGCGTCGTTGATGAAACAGAAGCGAAGCGACTGGGACTGGCAGGGGCTAATTTACAATCAGGTTTTAACCTCAGCGGGCTGGGTTCGCTGGCTGAGGCATCCCTGACCTGCGATCGCGTGGTGCAGTTTTAATGAAACGTGTTGCTTTTGTCTTTTCTACCGTGCCGCATGGCAGTTCGTCTGGCCGCGAAGGGTTAGATGCCTTACTGGCGACATCGGCATTAACGGAAGACCTCGGCGTATTCTTTATCGGCGATGGCGTTTTTCAAATCCTCCAGGGACAACAACCGGATGTCGTGCTGGCTCGCGACTATATCGCAACCTTCAAGCTGTTAGGGTTGTACGATATCGATCAATGTTGGCTTTGTGCCGCCTCATTACGCGAGCGGGGCCTCCAGCAGGGGGTTAATTTTGTGGTCGATGCGACAGCGTTAGAACCGGAAGATTTACGCCGTGAGCTAGGCAACTATGACGTCATTTTAAGGTTTTGAGATACTCATGCTGCACACATTACATCGTTCCGCATGGCTTACCGATTTCTCCTCTCTTCTTCGCCTGATTGATAAAGACGATGAACTTTTATTGCTTCAGGATGGCGTGACCGCGGCAATAGAAGGAAGCCGTTTCCTTGAAAGTCTGCAAAATGCCTCCATTAAGGTCTATGTACTGGAAGAAGACATTAAAGCTCGCGGCTTAGGTGGTCAAATTTCAGACAGTGTCGTCAGGGTTAGCTATACTGACTTCGTCAGGCTTACGGTGAAGCATCCCAGCCAGATGTCCTGGTAATTGTGGGATCGTTGTATATTTCTTGACACCTTTTCGACACCGACCTAAAATTCTGCGTCCTCATATTGTATGAGGTCGTTTTATTACGTGTTTACGAAGCGAAAGCTACAACCAGGAGCTATTTAATGGCAACAGTTAACCAGCTGGTACGCAAACCACGCGCACGCAAAGTTGCAAAGAGCAACGTGCCTGCACTGGAAGCATGCCCGCAGAAACGTGGCGTATGTACTCGTGTATATACTACCACTCCTAAAAAACCAAACTCCGCACTGCGTAAAGTATGCCGTGTGCGTTTGACTAACGGTTTTGAAGTGACTTCCTACATCGGTGGTGAAGGTCACAACCTGCAGGAGCACTCCGTGATCCTGATCCGTGGCGGTCGTGTAAAAGACCTCCCGGGTGTTCGTTACCACACCGTTCGCGGTGCGCTTGACTGCTCCGGCGTTAAAGACCGTAAGCAATCACGCTCCAAGTATGGCGTGAAACGTCCTAAGGCTTAATGGTTCTCCGTTAAGTAAGGCCAAACGTTTTATATTAATGTCAAACTAAACTCGTAGAGTTTTGGACAATCCTGAATTAACAACGGAGTATTCCCATGCCACGTCGTCGCGTCATTGGTCAGCGTAAAATTCTGCCGGATCCTAAGTTCGGATCAGAGCTGCTGGCTAAATTTGTAAATATCCTGATGGTAGATGGTAAAAAATCTACTGCAGAAACCATCGTATACAGCGCGCTGGAGACCCTGGCTCAGCGTTCTGGTAAAGATGGCCTGGAAGCTTTTGAAGTAGCCCTTGAAAACGTGCGTCCGACTGTCGAAGTTAAGTCTCGCCGCGTTGGTGGTTCTACTTATCAGGTTCCAGTTGAAGTCCGTCCGGTTCGCCGTAATGCCCTGGCAATGCGTTGGATCGTTGAAGCTGCTCGTAAACGCGGTGATAAATCCATGGCTCTGCGCCTGGCGAACGAACTTTCTGATGCTGCAGAAAACAAAGGTACTGCAGTTAAGAAACGTGAAGACGTTCACCGTATGGCAGAAGCCAACAAGGCGTTCGCACACTACCGTTGGTAATCCCTTCGGAGTTTTAGTCACCAGGCGGGCGCTTCTAGTAAGCAGCCCGCTTTGGGCTACTTAAATTGAACGCCTAAAAGATAAACGAGGAATCAAATGGCTCGTACAACACCCATCGCGCGCTACCGTAACATCGGTATCAGTGCGCACATCGACGCCGGTAAAACCACTACTACCGAACGTATTCTGTTCTACACCGGTGTAAACCATAAAATCGGTGAAGTTCATGACGGCGCAGCCACCATGGACTGGATGGAACAGGAGCAGGAGCGTGGTATTACTATCACCTCCGCAGCGACTACTGCATTCTGGTCTGGTATGGCTAAGCAGTATGAACCGCATCGCGTAAACATCATCGACACCCCGGGGCACGTTGACTTCACTATCGAAGTAGAACGTTCCATGCGTGTGCTTGATGGTGCAGTAATGGTTTACTGCGCAGTTGGTGGTGTTCAGCCTCAGTCTGAAACCGTATGGCGTCAGGCAAACAAATATAAAGTTCCACGCATTGCGTTCGTTAACAAAATGGACCGTATGGGTGCGAACTTCCTGAAAGTTGTTGGTCAGATCAAAACCCGTCTGGGCGCGAACCCTGTTCCGCTGCAGTTGGCGATTGGCGCTGAAGAAGCGTTCACCGGTGTTGTTGACCTGGTGAAAATGAAAGCCATCAACTGGAACGAAGAAGATGCAGGCGTAACCTTCACTTATGAAGATATCCCGGCTGACATGCAGGAACTGGCTGAAGAATGGCACCAGAACCTGATCGAGTCCGCTGCGGAAGCTTCAGAAGAGCTGATGGAGAAATACCTGGGTGGTGAAGAACTGACTGAAGAAGAGATCAAAAAAGCTCTGCGTCAGCGCGTTCTGAACAACGAAATCATCCTGGTAACCTGTGGTTCTGCGTTCAAGAACAAAGGTGTTCAGGCGATGCTGGATGCGGTAATTGATTACCTGCCATCCCCAGTCGACGTACCTGCGATCAACGGTATTCTGGACGACGGTAAAGATACTCCGGCTGAGCGTCATGCTAGCGATGAAGAGCCGTTTGCTGCTCTGGCATTCAAAATCGCTACCGACCCGTTCGTGGGTAACCTGACCTTCTTCCGCGTGTACTCTGGTGTGGTTAACTCCGGTGACACCATCCTGAACTCAGTGAAAACTGCACGCGAGCGTTTTGGCCGTATCGTACAGATGCACGCTAACAAACGTGAAGAGATCAAAGAAGTTCGCGCGGGCGATATCGCTGCTGCTATCGGTCTGAAAGACGTGACCACTGGTGACACTCTGTGTGACCCGGATCACCCGATCATTCTGGAGCGTATGGAATTCCCTGAGCCGGTAATCTCCATCGCGGTAGAACCGAAAACCAAAGCTGACCAGGAAAAAATGGGTCTGGCTCTGGGCCGTCTGGCTAAAGAAGACCCGTCATTCCGCGTTTGGACTGACGAAGAATCTAACCAGACCATTATCGCCGGTATGGGTGAACTGCACCTCGACATCATCGTTGACCGTATGAAGCGTGAATTCAACGTTGAAGCGAACGTCGGTAAACCTCAGGTTGCTTACCGTGAAGCGATTCGCGCGAAAGTTACCGATATCGAAGGTAAACACGCTAAGCAGTCTGGTGGTCGCGGTCAGTACGGTCATGTTGTTATCGACATGTACCCGCTGGAGCCGGGTTCAAACCCGAAAGGCTACGAGTTCATCAACGACATCAAAGGTGGTGTAATTCCTGGCGAATACATCCCGGCCGTTGATAAAGGCATCCAGGAACAGCTGAAATCTGGCCCGCTGGCTGGTTACCCGGTTGTTGATCTGGGCGTGCGTCTGCACTTCGGTTCTTACCATGACGTTGACTCCTCTGAGCTGGCGTTTAAACTGGCCGCTTCTATCGCCTTCAAAGATGGCTTTAAGAAAGCGAAACCAGTTCTGCTTGAGCCTATCATGAAGGTTGAAGTAGAGACTCCGGAAGAGAACACCGGTGACGTAATCGGTGACTTGAGCCGCCGTCGTGGTATGCTTCGTGGTCAGGAATCCAACGTCACTGGCGTTGTTATCCATGCTGAAGTTCCGCTGTCTGAAATGTTCGGATATGCAACCCAGCTGCGTTCTCTGACCAAAGGCCGTGCTTCTTACTCCATGGAGTTCCTGAAGTACGACGATGCGCCGAACAACGTTGCTCAGGCCGTTATTGAAGCCCGTGGTAAATAAGCCACAGGATTAAAACCTAAGTCCCGTGCTCTCTCCCCAGGGGAGAGCACTATAGTAAGGAATATAGCCGTGTCTAAAGAAAAATTTGAACGTACAAAACCGCACGTTAACGTCGGCACCATCGGCCACGTTGACCACGGTAAAACTACCCTGACCGCTGCAATCACCACCGTACTGGCTAAAACCTACGGCGGTGCTGCTCGTGCATTCGACCAGATCGATAACGCGCCGGAAGAAAAAGCTCGTGGTATCACCATCAACACTTCTCACGTTGAATATGACACCCCGACTCGCCACTACGCACACGTAGACTGCCCGGGCCACGCCGACTATGTTAAAAACATGATCACCGGTGCTGCGCAGATGGATGGCGCGATCCTGGTTGTTGCTGCGACTGACGGCCCGATGCCGCAGACTCGTGAGCACATCCTGCTGGGTCGTCAGGTAGGCGTTCCGTACATCATCGTGTTCCTGAACAAATGCGACATGGTTGATGACGAAGAGCTGCTGGAACTGGTAGAAATGGAAGTTCGTGAACTTCTGTCTCAGTACGATTTCCCGGGCGACGACACTCCGATCGTTCGTGGTTCTGCTCTGAAAGCGCTGGAAGGCGAAGCAGAGTGGGAAGCGAAAATCATCGAACTGGCTGGCTTCCTGGATTCTTACATCCCGGAACCAGAGCGTGCGATTGACAAGCCGTTCCTGCTGCCTATCGAAGACGTATTCTCCATCTCCGGTCGTGGTACCGTTGTTACCGGTCGTGTAGAGCGCGGTATCATCAAAGTTGGTGAAGAAGTTGAAATCGTTGGTATCAAGGATACTGCTAAGTCTACCTGTACTGGCGTTGAAATGTTCCGCAAACTGCTGGACGAAGGCCGTGCTGGTGAGAACGTTGGTGTTCTGCTGCGTGGTATCAAACGTGAAGAAATCGAACGTGGTCAGGTACTGGCTAAGCCGGGCTCTATCAAGCCGCACACCAAGTTCGAATCTGAAGTGTACATTCTGTCCAAAGACGAAGGCGGCCGTCATACTCCGTTCTTCAAAGGCTACCGTCCGCAGTTCTACTTCCGTACTACTGACGTGACTGGTACCATCGAACTGCCGGAAGGCGTTGAGATGGTAATGCCGGGCGACAACATCAAAATGGTTGTTACCCTGATCCACCCAATCGCGATGGACGACGGTCTGCGTTTCGCAATCCGTGAAGGCGGCCGTACTGTTGGTGCGGGCGTTGTTGC